>NZ_JAXCIS010000109.1:0-71654 GCF_034044025.1 Pseudomonas sp. SED1 | reverse complement strand
GTCATCGTTAACGTCCTTCGCGAGCAAGCTCGCTCCTACACGGGAACCGGTTGCTGCGCCTCCTGATGGTGCGTGGAGCCAATGAACATATACATCGCCGGCACCATGAATAGCGTCAGCACGGTGCCGATCGACAACCCGGCAAAGATCACCAGGCCCATGTCATGCCGTCCCGCAGCCCCGGCGCCGGAAGCCCACACCAGCGGCACCACGCCCAGCACCATCGCCGCCGTGGTCATCAGGATCGGCCGCAGGCGCACGCCGGCCGCTTCTTCTATCGCCTCACGCTTGCTGTGACCGGCGCGCTGCAACTCGTTGGCAAACTGCACGATCAGAATCCCGTGCTTGGTGATCAACCCCAGCAGCGTCACCAGCCCCACCTGTGTGTACACGTTGATCGAGGCAAATCCCATGGTGATGAACGCCAGCGCGCCGAAGAGTGCAGGGGGCACCGAGAACAGGATCACCACCGGGTCGCGGAAGCTCTCGAACTGGAACGCCAGGGCCAGGTAGACGATCAGGATAGAGAACATCAGCAAGCCGAAGAACCCGCCGGACTCCTGCATGAACTGACGCGATTCACCGGAGAAGTCCGAGGTGTAGCCCGACGGCGCAATGTTGGTCAGGATGGTGTTCAGTTTCGCCAGCAGTTCGCCCTGGGCCACGCCGCTGACGCCCGACAGGGTCGCCGAGTTAAGTTGCTGGAAGTGGTTGATCGACTCCGGCTGGGTGGTGGTTTCGATATGCGCCACGGTTCGCGCCTGGATCATCGCACCTGCGGGCGTACGGATGTAGTAATCAAGAATCTGGTCCGGGTTGAGGCGGTCAACCTGCAACACCTGGGGAATGACTTTGTACGAACGCCCGGCAGTGGAGAAGTAGTTCACGTAGTTGCCGCCCAAAGCGGCGGACAACGCCGCACCGACGTCGGCCTGGGTCATGCCCAGTGCGGCAATTTTTTCCCGGTCCACCACCAGCTTGGCTTGTGGCTTGTCGAGCTTCAGGTCCATGTCGGAGAAATAGAACAGTTGTTGTTTCTGGGCCTCGGCCACCACGGCCTGGGCGACCTCATTGAGGTTTTCCACCGAGTCGGTGGTGGTGATCACAAATTGCACTGGCAACCCTTGGGCGCCCGGCAGTGACGGCAACGGGAAGGCCGCGATGGTCGCACCTGGCACCTGGTTCCATTTTTGCTGAAGATCCAGAATCAATTGGGCCTGGGAGCGTGTGCGGTCGCCCCAGTTTTTGAGCAGCACGCCGCCCAGGCCCTGGTTGAGAATGGGCAGCCCGGTCAGCTGGAACATCTGCGCGTATTCCGGCTCTTTGTTGGCGACCTGGAAGGCCTGGTCGGCAATCCGTTCCATCTGCTGCGGCGAGGCGGTCGGCGGGCCTTTGATCTGCATGAACACCAGCCCCTGGTCCTCGGTAGGCGACAGTTCGCTTTTGGCAGTCATGCCACTGGCCGCCACCAGCAGGAACAGCATAAAGCCGAACGTCACCAGCACCGGCCATACGTTCAGGCCACCTGAGAGTACGCGGTGGTAACGGCCTCGCAACCAGTCAAAGTACTGATCGAGCTTGCGGGCGAAACGACCTTCTTCCTGCCCGGTCTTGAACAGCCGGGAAGTCATCATCGGCGAGAGCGTCAACGCCACCACGGCCGACACGGTCACGGCACCTGCCAGCGAGAAGCAGAATTCCTTGAACAGTGCGCCGGTAAGGCCGCTGCGCAGCCCGATGGGCACGTACGCGGCAATCAACACCACCGTCATCGCGAGGATCGGCCCACCCAGTTCCCGCGCTGCAACCAGCGAAGCCTCCAGCACACCTTTGCCTTCTTCCTTGATATGCCGGTCGACGTTTTCCACCACGATAATCGCGTCGTCCACCACCAGGCCGATGGCCAACACCAGGGCGAGCAGGGTCAGCAGGTTAATCGAGTACCCCAGCAGGTACATGATGAAAAAGGTCCCTACCAACGACAGCGGGATCGCCACCAACGGCACGATTACCGCACGGAACGAGCCGAGGAACAGGTAGATCACCACCGCCACAATGATCATCGCCTCGACAAGGGTCTTCACCACCTCATAAATCGAGGTATTGATGAACTCCGTGGAGTCATACACGATTTCGCCGCGCACCCCGGTGGGCAACTGGGATTGCAGCTCGGGGAAGGCCTCGCGCACGCTGTCGGCGACCGTCAGGATGTTGGCATTGGGGGCCGTCTTGATACCGATGAACACCGAACGCTTGCCGGAAAACGCCACGCTGCTGTCATAGCTTTCGGCGCCGAGGGTGACGGTAGCCACGTCCTCCAGGTACACCAGCGCATCGCCTTTCTGCTTGACCACCAGCCGCTTGAATTCATCCACCGTGTGCAAGTCGGTCCCGGCCGTCAGGTCGACCGTCACCGTTTGCCCGCGGGTGGAGCCGACCGCAGAGAGGTAGTTGTTGTTGGCCAGGGCGGTGGACACGTCTTGCGCTGTCACGTTATGCGCCGCCAGTTTGGTCGGGTCCATCCAGGCGCGCAGGGCGAACTGACGACCGCCGAGGATTTCGGCGGTTTGCACGCCCTGGATCGAATCCAGCTTGGGCTTGACCACCCGCACCAGGTAATCGGTGATGTTGTTGGTGGGCAGGGTGTCGCTGTAGAAACCCAGGTACATGGCGTCTGTGGTCTGCCCGACCGCCACTGTCAGCACCGGCTCCTGGGACTGCGCCGGCAGTTGGTTCTTGACCGAGTTGACCTGGGTATTGATCTCGGTAAGTGCCTTGCTGGCCTCGTAGTTCAGCCGCAGCGTGGCGGTAATCGTCGAGACGCCGGTGATACTGGTTGACGACAAATAGTCGATGCCCTGGGCCTGGGCGATCGCTGATTCAAGCGGCTGGGTGATAAAGCCGGCCACCGTGGACGCGTCCGCGCCGTAGTAAGCGGTGGTGATGGTGACCACGGTATTTTCGGTGCGTGGCCATTGGTTCACCGGCAATTCGAAGATCGAGCGCAGCCCCAGGATCAGGATGAACAGCGAAACCACAATCGCCCAGACCGGCCGCTGAATAAAGGTATCGGTAAGCTTCATGGGACACCTTTAGTGTTCTTGGGGAGTCGGCGCAGGATCGTTCAGCGGCGCGACGCTGTTATCGACCTTCACGGGCGAGCCATTCTTGAGCTTCATCTGGCCACTGGTGATCAGCAGATCGCCTTCCTTCACGCCCGACAGAATTGCCACCTGGTCGCCCCGGGTTGGCCCGGTCTTGATGAAGGTTTGTTGCGCCGTGAGGGCTTCCTCACCCTTGTCGTTCTTGCTCGATGTGGCGATAAACACCGTGGTGCCGTAAGGGTTGTAGGTGACGGATGTCTGCGGCACGGTGAGGTAGCGCTGCGTCGCACCGGAGGTGACAACGGCGCGGGCAAACATCCCGGGCACCAGGTTTTTCTTGGGGTTGTCGACGGTGGCTTCCACCGTGACGTTACGTGTGGTCGAGTCGAACTGGGTGTCGATGGTGCTGATCTTTCCGGTGAAGGTTTGATTCGACAGGCCGTCGGCCGTCACTGAAACCCCTTGGCCGATGGCAATGGCCTCCATTTGAGTCTGCGGCACCGTGAAATCGATGTAGATCGGATCAAAGGTTTGCAGCGTGGCGATCTTGTCGCCGGGGTTGAGGTATTGGCCGGGATTGACGCTGGTGATCCCGATGCGCCCGGCAAAGGGTGCACGAATGGTTTTTTTCGCCACCAGCGCGCGCTGTTGTTCGGCGGCGGCGAGTTTGGCTTTCAGGTCCGCCGTGTCTGTGTCGACTTGTGCCTGGGATATGGCATTAACCGCCAGTTGCGCCTTGTCACGCTTGAGCACGATCACGGCCAGGTCGGCCGTGGCTTCAAGGGAGTGCAGTTGCGCGATGTCCGAGTCGGCATTCAGCTGTACGAGCAGCGCCTGGGCCGCCACCTCTTGCCCCGGCGTGAAGCCGATGGTGCGCACGATGCCGCCCACTTCAGTGGTCACATCCACCCCTCGTACCGCCTTCATTGAGCCCACGGCGGTGACATTCGGTTGCCAGTCACTGAACGGCACCTTCATGGCCGTGACCACAGAAGCGGGCAAGGGCGCTTTTGACTGGGCGATCAGCGCCGAAATCTGCACGAACTTCACCCCGGCAATAATCGCCACAATCACCAGCACCACCACGATCATGATGAGCATCGGCCGCCACAGTCGACGCTTGCGCGGTGCGCCGGGCTCGGGTGGCAGGGGAGAAGCGGTAATGACATCAGCCATGGGTGTTCTCGCTGTTTCAAGAGTTCAGTTCAGTTGAACCGTGCCGAATCGGCAGGCGCTGCCTTGTTCTTGGCCGGCATGATCTCGTTCCACGACGGCAGGCCGAAGCGATCAGGCCGGCCCTTGGTCGCGGGGTCCACATCGGTTCGGTTCCACCAGCCCCCACCCAATGCTTGGAAGAGCGCAGTGGTATCGCTGTAACGCGAAGCTTGCGCCTTGACGCGGGCCAGCACGGTGTTCTGGTAGGTTTGCTGGGCCGTGAGCAGGTTGATGTAGGCCACGGCGCCGAGCTTGAACTGCGCCTGCACCAGGTCGAGGTTGGCTTGCGCAGAGCGCTCGGCCACCACCTGCTGGTTCAGTGCATCGGCATCGGCCTCCAGCGCCCGCAGCGCGTTGGCCACGTCCTGGAATGCGCCGATCACGGTGCCACGGTAGCGGGCTGCCGACTCGTCATAGGCTGCCACGGCCGCGCGTTTACGATGCTCCAGTGCGCCGGCATCAAAGATCGGCTGGGTGATCGACCCGGCGAGGCTCCAGACACCGCTGCCGGCCGAAAATAATTTGGTCCCGCTGGCCACCGTGGAACCCACGGAACCGGTAATGCTGAACTGGGGCAACTGATTGGCCACGGCCACACCAATGTTGGCACTGGCCTGATGCAGTTGCGCCTGGGCAGAACGCACATCCGGCCGCTGGCCGACGATCGCCGAAGGCAGGCTGAGGGGCAGTTCTTCCGGCAAGTGCAAGGAGGCCAGGTTGAAGCGCTCGTCCCGGTCCTGATTGGGAAACCGCCCGAGGTAGGCCATCAACTGGTTGCGGGTCTGGGCTAATTGCTTTTGCAGCGGCGGCAAGCTGGCACGGGTTTGCGCCAGTGCGGTCTGCTGCGTGAGCACATCGGTGTCGCCGATGGCCCCCAGCCGTCGCTGCGCCTGCAGGAGATCGAGTTGGCCGCTCTGGATCCGGATGATCTCCTCGGTGGCCGCGACTTGATCGCGTATCGACGCCAGGCTAACTGCCGTATTGACCACATTGGAGGTCAAGGTGAGGTACGTCGCTTCCAGCTGGAAGCGTTCGTACTCGGCTTGGGCCGAGGTGGACTCAATTTGCCGACGCGTGCCGCCGAACACGTCCGGGGCATAGGACACACTCAGCGAGGCCGAACTCACCGTGAGAATCGGCGACTCCGGGATGCCCGAGGTGACGCCCGAGACTTTCTCGCGGGCTTTCTGCACATTGCCGCTGACGGAAGGGAACAGCGACGCCTGGTCGGCATACACCAGCTCATTGGCTTGGCGCAACGCTGCCTGGGCTGCGCTGACATCCGGGTTGGCACGCAAGGCTTCTTCCACCAGGGCATTCAGGGCCGGTGAGCGGAACAGCGTCCACCATTGCCCGGGAATATCCATCCCCGCGATCAGCCGCTGCGCTGCGCCGCCGGTGTCGATGTCGGCCTTGGCCGTGGAGGTGAGCTTTTCCCGCGAGTAATCGGCGTTCGCCGGCACATCGGGCCGCGCAAAATCCGGCCCGACGGTGCAGCCGGCGAGGGCGATGCACAGCAGACTCAGCGGAGCCAGAAGGTGTGTTTGTCGAAAAAGGGCGTTGAGGTGCGCCCCTGGTTGCGGTGCCGATGCAAGCTGCCGAGGCTGCTCTTTCATATTCACTCTGATTAATCAGTTGGTTAACTGTTTGGTTGAGCAATGACTGGCGGTGCATCAGGCCGACCCATGAAGGGCGCGGGTTGGCTGGGGTGGTCAGGTGGGTTGAACGTTAATTCAAGATCGCGGTAACCGCCAATAGAGGGAATCTTTATCGGGTGGGGTTGCGTGAGGTTCGGGACTATCTCGCGCCAGTGGCATACAGAACGCAGGCATACCAAGAACGACCTGTATGAAGTTAAAGTGCCGGATTGATAAAACGCGTTTTAACCTCGAAAGGGACGTCGATACACCATGAAGAAAGCTTCTCGCATACTGCTGACCCTTATTTTGTTGGGTGGTGGCGCCTCGACCCAGGCGGCTGAGGGTTTCATCGGCACCGGTACCAACGCCGGTAACGGTTACGAGGCCGATGGCCACGGCGGCTTAAGGGGCACCGGGGGCAATCTGGGCGGTGATTACGAACTGCAAAAAGACGGGTCGCTGAAGGGCACCGGCACCAATATTGGCAGGGGTTTTGTTCCGGCTGACGACGGTGGCCTCACCGGCACTGGCAACAACCTGGGCAAACGGTTCAGCCCGGATGGCTCGGGTGGCTACACGGGACACGGCGCCGCCTATGGCGAAGACTACAAGTCTGACGGCAAGGGCTACTTCCGTGGTGAAGACACCGCACTGGGTGGCAGTTGGAGATCCGATGGCAAGGGTGGCTATGAGGGGACGGGGGAAAACCGCAAGCGTGGTTATGAATCCGATGGCCGTGGGGGGTACATCGGCACGGGGAAAAACCGTGGCCGTGGGCTTGAATCGGATGGCAAGGGCGGTTTTATCGGCACTGGCGACAATGCCGGTGGCGGCTGGGTACCTGACGGGTACGGTGGCTACAAGGGAATCGGCAACGTAAAAGGCGAACACTGGCGGCCTGACTGATTTCCTGCCTACCGCCGATAAATGCATTATTTGCATTTTTATCGAATTAGGTTATGCGCAATCAGTATTTTACACGCTGCATCCAGGGCTGCATCGTATAGGCAAGCTGGATTACCTATAAACACTGCCGAGACCGCACGCGCGGATCGACTTTAAATGCTTGAGAAGGCATCTGGAGACGAACGTGCGTTACCTGAGAAAACTGGCGGCCGGGATGGCTGCTTTGCTGTGCCTGAGCGCGAACGCGCAAACCCTGGTGGTGGGTGACCAAAGCTACAACGCCCAGGCCGTGATGGAAGCGGCGGGGGTGCTTGACGATCTGCCCTATACCCTCGAATGGAAGCAATTCACCGCCGGCTCACCGGTGGCAGAAGCGCTCAACACCAACAGCCTGGACATCGGCTTGCTCGGTGATGCACCCGTGCTGTTCCTGGGCGCACTGGGTGCGCCGATCAAAGTGATTGCAGTCAGTCAGCAAAGCCTCGACGGCGTGGCCATCCTGGTGAAAAAGGATTCGTCGATCCACAGCCTTGCCGACCTGAAAGGCAAGCGCGCAGCCCTCTGGAAAGGCTCCTGGAGCCAGCAACTGCTGCTGACCGCGCTGGATAAAGCCGGCGTGCCAAAAGACTCCCTGGAGTTGCGCTACCTCAGCGCGCTGGATGCCTCCCATGCACTGGAAGGCGGTTCAGTTGACGTCATCGCCACCTGGGAACCCTACGTCACCCAACAGGAACGCCAGGGTGCACGCGTGTTGGCGACCGCTGAAGGGCTGATCCCGGCCCAGAGCTTCATCGCTGCCAGCACCCGGGCCGTTGACGGCAAACGTGCGCAAATCAGCGATTTTCTGCAACGCCTGAAAAAAGCCCGTGACTGGACGCGCCAAAGCCCGGCCAATACCGACGCTTATGCCGACGCCTGGGCCAAACGCACCCGGGCTGATGCTGATATCGCCCGTGCCTGGTTTGCCCGGGCGCGCACGACGGTCGAACCACTGACGGCTCAATCGCCTGTAGAGGCGCAAAAGACCGTGGACTTTTTCGCAAGCCAAGGCCTGGTCAAGTCGTACCCGGCAGCCAGGCTGTTCGACGATTCCTTTGCGGCGTCGTTGCAGCCAGCCGTCGCCAAAACCCAGCCCTGAATGCTTCAAGGAACACCTCTGACATGACCAAAAGACAGCTGAAACTTGGCGCCCTGACCATGGGCTGCGGCGGGCCCGGCCGCCACAATCTATGGCTCGATCCTCAACTGCCCGCCGATGCCAGCGTCAACGTCGACTGGTACATCGACATTGCGCGCCAGGCCGAGGCGGCGTTGTTCGACTTGATGTTCATCGTCGACAGCCAGTTCATCACCCCGGGCTCGCCATCCCATTACCTGAATCGGCTCGAGCCGCTGACATTGTTATCGGCCCTGGCCGTAAGCACCCGGCACCTGGGCCTGGTCGGCACGCTGACCACCTCTTACAACTCACCCTATAACGTCGCGCGCCGCCTGGCCTCACTCGACCTGATCAGCAAAGGCCGCGCCGGCTGGAACGTGGTCACCAGTGGCGACGCCGGTACCGCCGGCAACTACAGCCGCGACGAGCATTATGACTACGACACCCGCTATGGCCGCGCGGCCGAACACGTCCAGGTGGTGCAGGGGCTGTGGAACTCCTATGAGGAAGAGGCCTTCGTGCGTGACCGGGCCACCGGCCAATTTCTCGACCCGAGCAAACTCCACAGCCTGAATCACAAGGGCGAGCACTTTTCCGTGGTCGGGCCGCTGAACATCCAGCGCTCACCCCAAGGCCAGCCGGTGATCTTCCAGGCCGGCGATTCGGAACAAGGCCGTGATCTGGGCGCTGCCACGGCCGATGTGATCTTCACCCACGCGGCCAGCATCGAGCAGGGCCAGGCGTTCTACCGGGATATCAAGGGCAGGGCGCTGCAACATGGCCGCGATCCGGAGCAACTGCTGGTGATGCCCGGTGCCGAGATTTATGTGGGCGACACTGATGAGCATGCCCGTGAAATCGAGCAGCACTACCACCAGGCTGACCACAGTTTTGAGCTGGCGTTGAAGGAGTTCGGGCGCAATTTCGGCTGGCATGATTTCAGTCAGTACGACCTGGATGCGCCGTTTCCGCAGGAAAGCCTGGAGGCTGCACGCAGCAGCTTTTTCACGGCGGCCAAACGCATTGCTGACCAGGCACGGGACAAAGGCTTTACGTTGCGCCAGGCGGTGGAGTTTGGGCGGCAGTTGCGCCCGGGGGCGTTTGTCGGATCGGCGCAAACCATCGCGCGCAAGATGGCTGACTGGTTTGAAGCCCGTGCGGTGGATGGTTTTAACATCTACATCGGCCATCCGGAGCAGTTCAACCGATTCACCCAGGAGGTCATTCCGTTATTGCAGGCGCGTGGTGTGTATCGCACGGCGTATGAAGGTACGACGTTGCGGGAAAGCCTGGGGTTGAAGATTCCGCGGTTCGCTCGCAACGGCGGTGTTTGACTCAAAAAAGGCGTTCAGATGAATAAACTGGTTGGCAGTGGATTTTTTTAGACATACTGAGGGTTCAAGCCACTCATTTGTCCCGAGACTTTCCTGATGCCATCCCAACCTGCACAAGGGTCGTTCGATCAGGACGACCGGTATCGACTGCTCGTCGACGCAGTGGTCGACTACGCCATCTACATGCTGGATACCAACGGGTTGATTCGCAGCTGGAACTCGGGGGCGAAGAAGATCAAGCAGTACGAACAAAGTGAAGTGCTGGGCAGGCATTTTTCGCTGTTTTACACCCCGGAAGATCTGGCCTCGGACTTGCCCGGCCGAGCGCTCAAAAGCGCCGAACAGTCAGGCCGCTTCGAGGGCGAAGGTTGGCGCATCAGGAAAGATGGCACGCGTCTCTGGGCGCTGGTGATTATCGACCCGATACGCGCCGACGATGGCACGCTGATTGGCTTCGCCAAAGTCACACGGGACCTGACCGAGCGCAAGGCTGCGGAGCAGGCCCTGCGTCAGAGCGAGCAGCAATTCAGCCTGCTGGTACAAGGCGTCACCGACTACGCGCTCTATATGCTGGACCCCAACGGCGTGATCACCACCTGGAACGCCGGTGCCCAGCGCATCAAGGGATATGAACCGGCAGAAGTCATCGGCAAACACTACTCCCTGTTTTTCCAGCCTGAGGACGTCGACAACAATGTCCCGCAACGCGCCCTTGAAACGGTTATCCGGGAAGGTCGGTATGAAGGGCAGGGAAGGCGCCTGCGCAAAGACGGTACGGGGTTCCTGGCGCATGTGGTTATCGACCCGATAAAGAATGAGCAGGGCGAGCTCGTGGGTTTCGCGAAAATCACCCGGGACGTTACCGAGAGCGTTCAGGCTCAACAGGAGATCAAGGAAACCCGGGAGGCGTTATTCCAGGCCCAGAAAATGGAGTCTCTGGGGCAGCTCACCGGCGGTATCGCCCATGACTTCAACAACCTCCTCATGGTGATTCTTGGGAGCCTCGAACTCGCCAAGAAGCGTGTCCCACCGGACTCCAGAACCTACTCATTACTGAATAACGCCATCGCCGGCGCCCAGCGCGGTGCGACGCTGACACAGCGGATGCTGGCCTTTGCCCGTCGCCAGGAGCTTGATCCGCAGCCTGTGGATGTAGGCGAGCTGATCAGAAACATGTCAGACCTGCTGTCCCGCATGCTAGGCGCAGGCATCAGCGTCGACACACAGTTCCCACTGATCCTGCGGCCGGTATTGGTCGACATGAGCCAACTGGAAATGGCAGTGATGAACCTGGTGATCAACGCCCGGGACGCCATGGAAGGTCGGGGCAGGATTCTGATTTCGGCGAGGGAGGATACGTATCCCGGCAGGCCGAATGACTCGGAAAGGCTGATTTGCATCGCTGTCACCGACACCGGGCCCGGGATGGATGACGCGACCTTGCAACGGGCCATGGAGCCGTTCTTCACCACCAAGGGCGCAGGAAAAGGCACGGGGCTTGGTCTTTCGATGGTCCATGGCCTGGCAGCCCAGTCACAGGGCCACTTTGTGCTGAAAAGCAAGGAAGGAGAGGGCACAACCGCAGAACTCTGGTTACCGGTGGCGCTGTTGGATACCACACAGTTTGCGGCGCAGGCATCAACTGCAAACACGCCCGATGCCCCGCATCAGCAAAGCCTCGAGATTCTGCTGGTAGACGACGACCCGCTGGTGCTGATCAGCACGGGGGCCATGCTTGAAGATCTGGGCCATCATGTTGTGGCGGCGGCAGATGGGCAGGCTGCGTTGGCGTTCCTGGCGCAAGGCGCGCGCTTTGACTTGGTCATTACGGACATGGCGATGCCGGATATGACGGGGATTGAGTTGGCTGGCAACATCGAGACGCTGTACCCCGAGCTTCCCCTCATTCTTTCGTCTGGATTTGCAGAGATATCCCTGGACCTCAAAACCACATTGACGCGCTTGCCCAAGCCGTTTGATCAATCGGCATTGGCGAAAGTGATCGCCGAAACCATGCGCACCCGGATCGAAAAGCCGTGTTGAACCAGAGCACTGACCGCCCGCTGTTTGTTTCTATGGACGGGCCCAAGGGCACCGGCAAAACCACGCTGCTGGAAGCCGTTACCAAAGCACTGAGGGCGGACAACAAAAAGGTAATCCGGCTGTGCGAGAGAAAAAGCGATCCCTATCGAAGTGAAACAATGGTCCTCGTTAACCAACTCGCCAGAACGCCCAGCCGCGATCTGGAGTGGGAGGTGTGTAAGCGCTTCGCTGATAGCCGTGCCTGGATTTCCCGACACGTGCTGACTCAACAGCCGGCAGACAGCATTGTCTTGATTGACCGCTGGTACCCGTCGGATGCCGCGTTTCGCCGGGGCGTCCCGCTGGCAGACATCCTGCAATTGAACATTGATCGAAACGTGCAAGTGCCGGATCTGCATGTGGGGGTGGTCACCGACCCTGATATTTCATGGGCAAGGGCAGCCGCACGCCGGCGCGGGCTGAGCAGTACCGTGATCCACAAGCTGGAAGAACATGTCGCCTGTACCCAGGCGTTCGAGCAAGCGGTAGCGGATCACGGCTGGGTGTTGTGCCGCAATGAAGGAACCATTGAGGGCGCGACACGGCAGGTCATTTCCGAGATTTATAACGTCCTTGAATCATCCCGGTGTGATTGACCCCGCCTGCTCTTGATAGCCTTTGCGCAGTTTCTCCGCGATCAGCTTTTGCGCTTCGCGCACTGCGCGTTCGGGGCTGTCGAGGGACTTGATCAAGGTCTGGCCCTTGGTGCCGATGCGACCGAAGTTCACCACCACGTCCGCCTGCGTGACGCCGATACGCCAGAACTTGTTGGAATTGCCTTCACCAAAGGTGAACTCACGCATCGGGGTCTGTGCTTCCGGAGTAGACGGAGCCTCGACCTCAACGGTTTCCGGTTCCACTGGCTGTTCAGGTTCTGGCAGCGCGGGCGCCTCTTCACCCCGTAGCAGCGCTTCAATCTGATTCAGCACCTCTTCCGGGGCCCGCAACCAGTCATGGCTGAGCACGTCGATAATCTTCCAGCCGAAGCTGCGCAGCACGGTCGGGCGGAAGATATAACGCTCACGCACGTCAGTCGCGGCCGCCGTATCGCCGTCCAGCAGCACGCCCAGGCTGAAGTGTTCACCGCTGGCGTCACTGATCGCCAGGTCGCAGCGGAACTGCGAACGCCCGACGTATTCCTGCACCGTATGCCCGCGTTTACGCAACGCGGCGGCGAGTGCGCTGCGCAGGCTGTCCTTGGGCAGGCTGACGGCAAAGGATTGCTTCGCGCCTGGATTGAGGTTGGCAAGGATGCCCTGGGAGCGCGGCGCGTCGCCGTTGGCGCTGGCCTGGGCGAATTGCAGGAACCCGCGCAGTGCCGCGGCACCGTCGTTGTGGGTGTTGGTGATGGCATCCGCTTCAATGCTGGAGACGATCGCCATGCGCTTACGCGCACGGCTGAAGATCACGTTCAGGCGCTTTTCCCCGCCGCGCTGGTTGATCGGGCCGAAGTTCATCAGCATCTTGCCGTTCGGTCCTGGCGCGTAGCAGATGCTCAGGATGATCACGTCGCGTTCATCACCCTGGACGTTCTCCAGGTTCTTGACGAACAGCCCATTGAACTGCCCGGCGTCTTCACGCACATATTCTTGCTCAAGGCGCGTGGCAAAGGCCGAGTCACTGGCGGCCAAGTCTTCCAGGGCCTGCTCGATGGCGCCTTGCTGGGCCTCGGAGAAGGCCACGATGCCCAGGCTCAGGCCGGTCTCGCGTTGCAGCAACTCACGCACCAGGTTGGCGATATAACGTGCTTCGGCCAGGTTGCTGCGGCTGAGGTAGACGCCATCGCTCATCTTCAAAAAGCTGATCGGGCTGTCGAGCAGCGTATCGGCGCCCTGAATTACCGCCTGGGCATCCATGGAGTCCAGGGCCGCATGAGCGGGGGCAGTGCGCTCGATACGCCGGTCGGGAATGGTGATCAACCGGCCTTCATAGAACGCCGCGTTGGAGAAGCTGATCAACGCTTCATGTCGGCTGCGGTAGTGCCAGGCCAACAGGGTTGCCGGCAAATTACGCGCGGCCTGGCTCAGCAGGCTGTCGGCGTCGAGGTTGATTGCAATCTGCTCGCCGTCCTCCATGGCGATCAGTTCGTTATCGTCCTGTTCGCCTGCGCTGGAGAAGAAGTTGGTGGGTGGCAATTGCATCTCGTCACCCACCACGATCACCTGCTGCGCACGACTCAAGGCCGGCACGGCTTCTTCACTGGGGATCTGGCTGGCTTCGTCGAAAATCACCACGTCGAACAGGTCCGGGGTCAGCGGCAGCGTGTCGGACACCGACAGCGGGCTCATCAGCCAGATAGGCTTGAGGTCGTTGATCACGCGGCCACTGTCACCACTCGCCATTTCGCGGATGGAGCGATAACGCATGGTCTTGCCCAGCTCGTGTTCCAGTTCACGGCGGCCCTTGGCATAGGCTTTCTTGAATTCACGGGCCAGGGCGTCCAGTTGGGTCACCGACATCGCCGATTGCTTCACATGTTCCAGGAAACGCTGGTGCAGCGTGGCGCTGAGCACATGGGCGTTGTGTTTGAGCAGGCTGCTTTCAGCCTGGCTGACCTGCCGCGCGGCCAGGCTCAAGGCCGGGCCATCGAAGCGCGCCAGTTGCGGGTTGGCGCGGTACAGGCGAGTCAGGTTTTCCTGGGCAATCAACCCATCCAGCGCCTTTTGCGCCAAGGCGTGCTGTTGCACGGCCAACAGGCAGACGGAGTCGGCCTGGTGCAGTTCATTGAGCAGGGGCAGGGTGTCGGGCAGTTCGTCGAGTTCTTCACGCAGGTCGCGCAGGTATTCGGCCAACTCGCCCAGGCTCGGCGCCGGTTCGAACACGCAGTGCTGCGCAACCAGCTCGGCCAGGCGTGCTACCGGCTGGCGCAGGCTGGCTTCCTGGCGTACACCCGGCAGGGCGTTCGGGTTACCGCGCAGGCCTTCGACCCACTGGCGCAATAACGATGATGTGCTCA
This sequence comes from Pseudomonas sp. SED1, assembly GCF_034044025.1. Taxonomy (NCBI): domain Bacteria; kingdom Pseudomonadati; phylum Pseudomonadota; class Gammaproteobacteria; order Pseudomonadales; family Pseudomonadaceae; genus Pseudomonas; species Pseudomonas sp. SED1. The sequence continues at coordinate 57,258 of NZ_JAXCIS010000109.1, read as the reverse complement.
GTTGCTGGAGCAGGGCTTGCAGGTTTTGCACGAACAGGTCGATGTCCTGGATGCCGTAGTGACTTTGCAGGCGCTGCTGCTCGGCCTGTAACTCGGCGGTGGCGCGGTGTTCGCCGGCCAGGTTATCGAGCACGCTGCGGTAGCTGGGGCGCACCGCATGCTGGCTGAAGTCGTAGCGCCGTTGCAGCTCGCCGCGCAGGCGCCACCAGGAAGGTTGCAGCCAACGCAGCAACGAGCCTTCCAGGCGCTGCACCAGATCCTGCGCGGCCTGGGTGTCCTGGGGCGCGAGTTTGTCGCGCCAATGGCGGGTGGTTTCAGCGGCGTTGTGTTGTTGCACGGTCAGCGTTTGCAGAGCGGCTTGTTCGGCCTGCAACGCCTGGGAACCGGGTGAGCCCGGTTCCAACAGGTCGAGGTGCGATGCCAGGTTGGCGCCGGTCAGTTGCTCGGCTGCCTGGGTCAGCACCCGCGCATCCGCCAGGCGGGTGTCACTGGACAGCAGGCTGGAGGATGACTCCAGAAACGGCTCGACGCTGTCCATCAGCCCACCGGCCTCATCCAGGAACGCCTTGAGCTGGCCATAGGCATGTTCGTGGGTAATGAGGCTTGAGGCCAGGTGGCTGAAAGGGTGACGCGCAAAACTGTCGAGGCCGAAGCGCTCATTGATCGCCTGATACAGGCGGCCAGTCAGTTCACTTTGCGCCTGCCAGTGGCGCCATTCGGGCAAGCGCTCCAGGACTTCGGGCGGCAACTTGGCAGCCACGGCCGGCAGGTCGATCAGATGCCGCACCAGCTCGCGCACTGAGCAGGCCAGGGTCTCCGGCACCTCGGCCATGGCCTGTTCAAAGCGCTCGATCAGGCCCAACTGTTGGCCCAGGGTGGCCAGTGTGGCGTTGCGTCGGGCTTGCAACTGCGGCGACTGGGCATCGCCGGCAATCCAGCGCTCATAGCACTCGCGCAGGTTGCCCACGAAGGCCTTTTTGTCGGTCTGGGAGTCGTGAATCAGGCAGCACAACTCACCCAGTTCACTCTGTTGCAGGCGATGGAACACCACATCCAGTGCCGCGCGCTTTTCGCACACGAACAGCACCCGCAGGCCACGACCGGCATAGTCGGCAATCAGGTTGGTGATGGTCTGGGACTTGCCGGTCCCCGGCGGCCCCTGAATGATGAAATTGCGCCCGGTACGGGCCAGGCTGACGGCAGCGTTCTGCGTCGCATCGCCGGCCACCACGTTCCATTGTTCCGGCAGCGGGATCGGGTCCGGTGCCTGGACCTCGACCTCCCGCGGCTCAATGGAGAACATCCGGTCAAACGCTTCGTTCTGCGCCGGTTCGTCGATCAACTGCGCGTAATCGCGCACCAGCGACATCTTGCGATAGTTGAAGTTGGCCAGGGTGACCTGGGTCAGGTCGATGTCCCAGGCGTAGCGATGCCCCTGATTCTCGGGCAGGGCGAAGGTGCTGTTTTCAGTACTGCTGGCGACCATCTGCGGATGTTGGTCGCGCACCGACGGCTTGCCGCCGACCGCGAGGCGCAGCGGCAACGCGCTGGGCAGCACCTTTTGCTGGAACAGTTGCAGGCCCAGTGGGCGGTAGTCTTCGCGGTCGTAGCTGAAATCCGGCTTCACCAACGGCATGGCCGAGCGCTGACGGGCGCGGCGGCGCTGGAAGTGGTGCAGGTGCTGCACTGCCTTCTGGTGGATCAGTTCGATTTGCGGTTTGCTTTGCAGGCGCAACTCCACGCCAGGCTCGGTCAGCTTGATCTGGCGCGCAATATCCGCGTGAATTTCTTCAAGCGAGGTTTTTTGCAGGTCGACGGTTTCCGGCAATTGGATATCGTAGAGCTGGCGCAATTGATGGCGCAGTACCGGGTTGAATTCGGCCTCGGTCTCATCGCACTGCAACATGAACTGGTCGCGCACACCTTTTTTGCGGCTCAGCTCCACCGGCAGCCACAACAACGGGGTAACGATGCGTTCTTCCGGCGTGTCCTTGAGGTTGTGCCAGCGCATGAAGGCCACCACCAGGCGCAGGTTGCTGAAGCCGAACTCGGCACGGTCGCGGCGGGTTTCCTGGATGATGCGTTCGAGGGACGCCTGCAGCCAGGTCTGGTCTTCAAACCGCAGCCATTGCTGCAGGCCAACCGGCTTGCCGCTCAACACCTGCTCGGAGAAACCACCGAAGGTAGGCTGCCAGGTGCACAGCGTTTCAGGCCGGATGCTTTCAATCCGCATCACCAGCGGCACGCTGGCCACGGTCAGGTTGACGTTGGCCTGAGTCGGCCGGAAGTGCAGCAGGCGATTGCGCCGCGACAGGTCAAACAACCGGTTGCGCAGGTGCTCCAGCACCACGGTGCGCCGCGACGCCGGGCCTTCGGCCTGGGCCAGCACACGCTCGACATCCAGGCTGGCCGGCTGCTCGCGCCAGGACTCCAGACGCCGGGCCAGGGAACTGACATCGGTGGCGCGCTCGTGCCGGTTGAGTTCGGTCATCTCGACGATCAGGTTGGCCAGCACCGGGTTAAGCCGGCCGTTGAGCTGGAACAGGTTGCGCCGGTGCCGGGCAAACGTCTTTACGTCATTGATATCGGCAAAATCCAGCCCACAGGCCAGGCACGCCAGCAACTGCCCGAGCTGGAAAATATCGGTGATTTCGTCGTGATGCCCGAGACGATGCTCCCAACTGTGCAAGTCCGTGAGGAACACCGGGCGGTCGATGGCCTGGTGCGGGTCTTCCTGCACGTGCAGGTCGGTAATGGCCACGCCACTTTCCGAATCCCGAGTCAGGCGCACCGTGCCGACGATATTCAGCGCCGACTCCGGATTGGGCTGCACCTGCTTGATTGCCTCCAGCGCCAGGCGCGGCGGCACGCCCTCGAGGTTGCGCAGTTGCAGGGTGCGCTCTGGCCCCAGCATCACGTTGAGGTAGCTGAGCTGGGCGACACGCCCCTGTTCATGCAATTGCGCCACCTGGCGCAGCAGCGGCAACGCCAGGAACACCACATCGTCGATGGGCACCGCAGCGCCATCGTGGCTTTGCAGCAATTGAGTGAAGGTGACGGGTTGGGTTATTGGGTCCATGTGTCGACCTCCGCTTTGAGCGCGCGAACGATCGGGTCGAGCTCACGTTTGGGTAATTTGATATCGCGCTTGAGCACGTTGATAAAGTCGTCAGCGCTGCCGAGCTTCTTCGCGGTGCGCGCGGCATGCAGCAACGCGTCGTCGCGCAGGTCGCGGTCCACCAGGCTCAGGTCGAGCATGATGAAGTGCAGGTATTCGTGGATGCTCGCGTCGATACGTTCGGCATTCAGCGTGCCAAGGTCCAGGGGCGTTTCAGTGTCCTTCCAGTCGGGAAAGAACCCCCGCACCTGATTCAGCACCACCTCCGACTGCAACACCGAGGCGCCGATAAAGCTGGCGATAAAGCCGCGGGTGAGGGCGGTCAGCTCCACCTGGTCGGTCACATCCAGGCGACTGAGCGACAACGGCCCACGCAACCGGCGGTGCAGCCAGGCGTCCGTTTCCGGAAGCTGCTGCCACCAGCTGTCTACGGCCTGGGAGCGCAGAAACGCCTCCGGGTGCGATACGCCCTGGGACAACTGCGCATCCTTGCCATCCAGTTCACGGGCCTGCTGCAAATAGCTGGCCGCATCGACACTGACAATCCCGGTATGAATCTTCACCAGCGAGGTGATGGACGCTTCTGGACCGCTGGCCACCAACGCCGCACCGCGGTCGGCATAGATCTCGGTGTGCAGGCTGTATAACCGCGCGGTCTGTTCCAGGCTGGGTGGGGTGTACACGTCAGCCATCGCGTGATTCAGAATCCGGTCGGCGGTGAGAAAGTCACCATCATGCTCCGACCACAGACGGTAATGCGCCAGCTCATGCCCCAGCAACGCCAGCAACTCCTGGGCGTCGAGCCGTTCCAGGATCGGCCCGTAGAACACCACATGCACTTCACCGGCCAGGAAATACAGGCTCGCATTCATCGCGCCATCGCCGGCCTGGTAAAGCGTGGCAGGGGCCTGGATCTGCAAGCACTGCAACGCCGTCTCGCAAGCCTGATAGGCCTGCGGATGAGTCTCGGGGCTCAGGCGGTAAGTGTCTCGCAGCAATTGCGCACGCACATCCTGGGCATGTTCCTGCTGAACCCCGAGGGACGAGGCCCAGCTCCACACGGCAGGTTCACTGGCTTTCAGGTAATCGACTACCTGCTGGTGGTAAGGCAATGGCGTCAGGCTGCTGATGTCCAGCGCGGCGGTACTCATCGTTCAAACGTCCTTGAGGATACGGCTCCATAAGCTGCGCCTGGGCTGGCATCCCGGTATCAGTGGTCGGCAATAAACGCGGAGCATACCTAGGGGAGGGGGAAATTACTTGTGAAAACTACACATTCCCGCGTGCGGCGGGCGTGTTCAAGCGGTTCCACCAGACACCGTTGTGCACCCGCGTAAAAAAAGATTGAATAATCACATCTATTGTTATTTAAATAACACCACAAGAGCGTCACGACCTCCCTGGCCGTGCTCGCAACAAGATGGGATGACCCTGTGAATGACAATTGAAGAACGTTTGATGGAACAGGCAAAGCGTGCCGCCGAGAGCACGTACTCGCCTTACTCCCATTTCCCGGTCGGCGCGGCGTTGCTGACCGCCGACGGCGAGGTGGTACAGGGTTGCAACGTGGAGAACATCTCTTACGGGCTGACCAACTGTGCCGAGCGCAGTGCCTTGTTCAGCGCCATCAGCCAGGGCCATGCGCCGGGCAGTTTCAAGGCGATGGCGGTTTATGCACCCAACGTTTCACTGATAAGCCCTTGCGGTGCCTGCCGCCAGGTGATGCTGGAGTTGATGGCCAAGGATGCAGTGGTGATTTGCCAGGGCAGTGACCCGGCCGCCACGCGCACCTGGACCCTGGAGCAATTGCTGCCAGGCGCCTTCGACGCTTTCTAATCCTGGGCAGGCCTTCGGGCCTGCGTCCGCTTGGTCCATTGTTGAGACGCCTGCATGATCAGTCTTGTCGGAATAGCGACCCTTATTCTTATTGCCATTGCTTTGTCCCATCAGCGACGCTCTATCAACTGGCGCACCGTCTCGGTAGCGTTTTTGATCCAGGTGTTGATCGGTGCTTTTGCGCTGTACGTGCCTTGGGGCCAGACAGTGCTGGCCTCGCTATCGGGGGCGGTGGCATCGCTGCAGCTCTATGCGAACAAAGGCATCGAGTTTCTGTTTGGCGGCCTGAGTTCGCCGCACATGTTTGAAGTGTTCGGCAGCGGTGGGTTTGTATTCGCGATCCGCGTATTGCCGATGATCGTGTTCTTCGGCAGCTTTATCTCGGTGCTGTATTACATCGGCGTGATGGGCTGGATCATACGGTTGGTGGGCGGCGGCCTGCGCCTGTTGCTGGGCACCAGCCGCATCGAGTCGATGGTGGTGACGTCGGCGATTTTCATCGGCCAGTCGGAAGTACCGCTGGTGGTTCGGCCATTCATTGCCAAGCTGACGCGCTCTGAGTTATTCGCGGTAATGGTCGGCGGTTTCGCGGCGGTGGCCGGCTCGGTGCTGTTGGGTTACGCCGGGCTGGGGGTGGAGCTCAAGTACCTGATCGCGGCGTGTTTCATGTCGGCGCCCGGTGCGCTGTTGATGGCGAAGCTGATGGAGCCGGAAACCGAACCAGCCCGCACCGAACAGGTGATCGAGGAACTGGGACAGGCTGAGAATCGCCCCACCAATATCATCGACGCTGCTGCCGAAGGGGCCCAGGTCGGCTTGCGCCTGGCACTGTCCGTCGGCGCCATGCTGCTGGCATTTATCGCGTTGATCGCCCTGTTCAACGGGCTACTGGGCTGGGCGGGCAACTGGTTTGGCTACCCGCAGTTGACCTTGCAACTGGTGCTCGGGCACGTACTGGCGCCCATCGCTTTTCTGCTCGGGGTGCCGTGGCACGAGGCGGTCATGGCCGGCGGTTTTATCGGTGAAAAACTGGTCCTCAACGAGTTCGTCGCCTATGCCGACCTGGCCAACTACCTGACCGCGGCCAAAGCCGCCGAAGCCGGTGTGCCGCTGTTGTCGGTCCACACCCAGGTGATCGTCACCTTCGCACTGTGCGGCTTTGCCAATCTGTCTTCAATTGCCATTCAACTGGGTGGCCTGACGGGTATCGCCCCGCAACGCCGCCAAGAACTGGCGCGGCTGGGCTTGCGGGCCATGATCGGCGGCACGCTTTCCAATCTGATGAGCGCGGCGATTGTCGGCTTTTTCATCTCACTGTAAGGAGCACAGTATGTGGTTGCCACAAGAAGTGATTCGCCGTAAACGCGACGGGCACACCCTGGCCGCGATGGACATTCAGCGGTTTGTCACCGGAATTGCCGACGGAAGTCTCAGCGATGGGCAGGTGGCGGCGTTCGCCATGGCGGTGTTCATCAAGGGCATGGACGTGACCGAGCGGATTGCCTTGACCGAGGCGATGCGCGACTCCGGCCAAGTATTGAGTTGGGATCTGCCGGGGCCGGTCGTCGACAAGCATTCCACCGGCGGCGTCGGCGACATGATCAGCTTACTGCTGGCGCCCTTGCTGGCGGCCTGCGGCTGTTACGTGCCGATGATTTCCGGGCGTGGCCTGGGGCATACCGGCGGCACCCTGGACAAGCTCGAGAGCATCCCCGGTTACGACTGCCAACCCAGCCCTGAACGTTTGCGCACGGTGGTAGCCGAGGTCGGTTGCGCCATCATCGGCCAGACGGCCAACCTTGCCCCTGCGGACAAACGCTTGTACGTGATCCGCGATGTGACCGGGTCGGTTGAGTCGATTGATCTGATCACCGCATCGATCCTCGGCAAGAAACTCGCCGCTGGCCTCGACGTATTAATCATGGATGTGAAGACCGGCAACGGCGCATTCATGGCCGAGCCGGAGCAGGCACGCGACCTGGCCGCCAGTATCGTCGCCGTGGCCAACGGTGCCGGGGTCAACACCCGTGCCCTGATCACCGACATGAACCAGCCGTTGGCCCGCAGTGCCGGCAATGCCCTGGAGGTTGCCGAAGCGGTAGCACTGCTCAAGGGCGAGGTGCGCAGTGAACGCCTGTGGGCGGTGACCTTGGCCCTGGCTACCGAGGTACTGACGATGGCTGGCCTGGCGAGGGATGAGGCTCAGGCCCGTGATCAATTGCTTCAGGCGTGGCAGAGCGGGGCAGCCTTGCAGCGCTTCGAGCAAATGGTCAGTGCCCTGGGTGGCCCGCAAGGCTTTGCCCACAACCACGACCAGCATTTACCCAAGGCCCCCGTGTCGGTACCGGTATGGGCCGAGGAGGCGGGCTGCGTCAGCGAGATCGACACCCGGGCGGTGGGCTTGGCGGTGGTCGCATTGGGCGGCGGGCGCAGTCATCCAGACGACGTGCTGGATCTGTCAGTCGGTTTCAGCGAGTTGGCCTTTGTCGGTGAACAGGTGAACGCGCAAAGGCCCTTGGGCTGGGTACACGCGCGCAATACAGAGCAAGCCGAGCAGGGCGCATCCGCCTTGCGCGCAGCCTATCGATTAGGTGGTGCACGCCTGGCCGAACGCAACTTGATCCAGGAAATACTATGAGCAAGGCCATCGTGTTGGTGCTGGATTCATTGGGCATCGGTGCCAGTGCCGACGCCGCCCTTTTTGGCGACTCAGGCGCCGATACCTTGCGCCACATCGCCGAGGCGTGCGCCCGTGGCGAAGCCGATGGTCCGTTGCGCCGCGGGCCTTTGTCCCTGCCGAACCTGGGGCGGTTGGGATTGGGGGCTGCAGCGGCGGCCAGTGGCGACGGCCCGTTGCCGGGCGACTGGGGCGACGCTGCACCGAGCGGTGCCTTCGGCCACGCACGGGAGCAATCGTCCGGCAAAGACACACCGTCCGGGCACTGGGAAATGATGGGCGTGCCGGTGTTGTTCGACTGGGGTTATTTCGAAGAGCCGATCAACTCCTTTCCGCCACAGTTGCTGGCCGACCTCATTGAACGGGCAGGCTTGCCGGGTATCCTGGGCAATTGCCATGCCTCGGGTACCACGGTGCTGGACGAATTGGGTGAGGCACACATCCGCAGCAAGCAACCGATTTGCTACACCTCGGCCGACAGCGTGATGCAGATCGCTGCCCATGAAAGCCATTTCGGGCTTGAGGAGTTGTACCGGGTGTGTGAAATAGCGCGCACCTTGTGCGATGAATACACCGTTGGCAGGGTCATTGCCCGACCGTTCACCGGAGAACACCCGGGTGAGTTTCGCCGCACCGGCAATCGCCGCGACTACACCGTGCCGCCGCCGTCGGCGACATTGCTTGATCATCTCTGCGACGCCGGTGGCACCGTGCATGCGGTGGGCAAGATCGGCGACATTTTCGCGCACCGCGGCATTAGTCGGTTGTACAAGGCAGACGGCAACGACGCGCTGTTCGATGCCACGCTCAAAGCTTACAGGGAAGCGCCAGACAACAGCCTGGTGTTTGCCAACTTCGTCGACTTCGACATGCTCTACGGGCACCGCCGGGACCTGGCCGGGTATGCGACCGCGCTGGAAGCCTTCGACCACAGGTTGCCGGAGTTATTGGCATTGATGGACCCGCAAACATTGCTGGTCATCAGCGCCGACCACGGTTGTGATCCTTCTCGTCCGGGCAGCGATCACACTCGCGAGCATGTGCCTGTATTGGCTTATGGTGCGGGCGTGGCGGCAGGCTGGTTGGGTGAGCGTGAAAGCTTTGCCGATATTGGCCAGACGCTGGCGGCGCATTTGGGGTTGGGACCGTTGGAGTGGGGGACGTCTTTTCTGTTGGAGGCTCGTGCTTCATCGCATATGACGCTTGAATAGGAGATGATTTGATCCAGCGACACGGGCGTAAAGAGCTGTTCGCGAGATATGCACTACGCGTTGCGCCAAGCTTGTTGATTTAAAACTTCTGATTTGGTTGGGACGTATCCCCTTGTAATTACGACGCTGAGTTAACAAATGAGGTAGGAGACTTCTAAATGTTCTGGTTAGGGCCATTTGAGTACAAATCTAAAAAGGATCTTTTGGACCGTCTCAAAAACTATCTGCAAAAAGCACAGATTGGCATGATCACTAACAAGCTCGCGGTCAAAAAAATGCACCTGCTCATAGCAATGCACCCGGATGCGAGTAGAAAAATGGGTGTCGGAATCGACCACTTCAAGATCGTGAGGAACCAAGTGGGAGCGGGAAGGGGGATCAGACTCGTCCGCATTGATGGTAGCGAAGAAGGTTTCTCCTACAAACGCTGCATCACTGGCGCAGTCCAATCGCCACATGGCAAGGTATGCGAGGCATTGAGGTTTACTGTGCGTTCTCAATTGATCGCATTTCGTGATGCACTTGGTCTGCCAGTAAAGTGTGCGATCAGCGACGTGATCATCACCGATCGAAAGGATCTACACATTGATCACAAGGATCCTTTCTGGATTCTGCTGGAGCGATTTTGTCAGGATCGCAAAGTAGACTTGGCCGCTCTGGAAACGTCCGGAAATGGAGAAAACCTGGCGTTGATGGACCTGAAGATTTCTACCGCATTCGAGGACTACCACCGGCTCCATGCGGAACTTCAACCGCTATTGAAGGCCGCCAATGTGGCAAAGGGAGGTCGGCGTGCTGCCTTTACGGAAACCAGCATGTAGACGGTAAGGTCGCCGGGAGTTAATGGGATTGGACAATTGGGAGCGTTGCAGGCTTATATACAGCATTTAACATAATATACATTATGCGAACCGTCCTATACGGAGCTGGGGGGCTCTGGTGGTCAGATTGAAATCTGATGCTACTGCTTTTAGCCAGGTAGACAGGCATCATCAGCTTCTGGCCATCTTGGAATCTATCTATGAATCACACACCAAGCGCTGAAAATGAACAGTGGATCGTCACCTGTGAAAACACCGGCGATGGAACTGGCGACCTAGTCCTACCTCTACCTGACGATCTTCTGTCAGCTATCGGGTTGAGCATCGGTGACGTGCTGAACATAGAAAAACAACCTGACGGCACAATAACCCTGACGCCCGTGCGTGCCATCCTATAGCCATCAATTCTGATAACCTTGGGGCCGCTCGGTTCAACGAAGAACCCTAACGCCAAGCCAAGGAGCTACCGATGTCGAAACGATTCATCACCACCTGGTTTTACGCCTCTCTGGAAACCAAAAAGGTGTCCAGTGGTATTTTGGGTATGTCGACCAAAGATGTTTACGACCCAAGGACGGTAAACGTCAAAGAGATGGCTAAACAGCTCGAAGATGTCTACAACGAATATGATGCTGAAGGTTATGACGTAGTGAACATCCTCCCGGTTTCTTTGGGCACATCGGAAGCCTCCATAGCATCAAACGGTAACTATTTAGGTGACGTCGGATTCTCAATCAATCGCGGCGCTATAGTCGTGGGAAAACGAAGAGACTAAGGAATAAAAGTTATAAATAAACTAAATGACTGTTTAGTTGAGTTATATAAAAGACTCCCACAAAAGCCCCTGCTCCTACTATGAAGGCTCTGCCAAATGATGAACTGGCTGAACACTTCGATCAGAGGTAGTATTGACTCATGTGAGTGCATCCACTGAGGATGTCCAGGTATCGGCCTCACCGAAACCTGAAAAAAAACCGCCTGGTCAAGGCGGTTTTTTTTCATCTCAACTTTTGTTCCAGCTTTTGCTGAGCGTGGCTGACTTGAGCAACATCATCAGCTGGCACCAAGGTGGGAGTAATGAAAAGGATCAGTTCAGAAGTTGATGTGGATTGCGTTTCATAGCGGAAAATTCGCCCAAGAAACGGTATCGAAGCGAGACCAGGAACTCGATGCTCCTGGGTTGTTTCGATAGTCGAATACACACCACCAAGCGCAACCGTATCACCAAGTTTAACGCGAACATTTGAGGAGAGAGAAACCGTTTTAATAGGTGGAATACCATTGAGTGCATTAGAGAAATCAGGCTCATCCTTGGCAAGCTTGATATCGAGCCTTACACCAGTGTCGTCAATAAACGGAGTCACATCGAGAGAAAGCGCAGCCTCCTTAAATGAGGTGGAAGTAGCCCCCTGCCCTGCGGTCTGTTGATAAGGAACCTCGGTACCTTTTACGATCCGGGCCTGTTGCTTGTCACGAGCAAAAACATTTGGTCTAGAGATCACCTTTCCATAACCACCCTTCTCCATCGCAGCTAACTCCATATCTAGGATCGCCGAGCTGGAAACAAAGCCGATGCCACCACTAACCGGAAAAGAACCAGCATCAACAAAAGTGCCGACAGTTTTGCCTGCAAAATTTCCAGCCTTGATGGTGCCAGACCAGTTAACACCAAGTTGCTTGGAAAACGAACGATCAACCTCAACGATCCTAGCTTCAATCATTACCTGAGAGCGAGGAAAATCCACAGCATGTAAATACATGGCCAGCTCTTCGAGCCGGGATGGGGAAAGGCGAGCCAAAACAACGCCTGAAGCGTCATTTGCAGCAAGAGATTCTTGATTGAAATCTTTAGAAAAAAGCGGAAACCCTGCGATAGCCTCAGAAGCAAGCATATGTTTTACATTGAAAATAGTGTTTTTATTATCGTCTATTTTCAACGGCAAAGGAGAGTCAAGCCCCTCAAAATACTTGGCGTCATGAGAAATATATAAAACATTACTCTGAATATTATAATGAAGGCCCTTGCTGAGAGATAAATATTTTAATGCATCCTCCCACGTGACAGCCTTCATACGCATAGTCACAGAGCCGTGAAGATCATCGGCGCCAATAAGGTTAAGACCCGCAGAATCAGCAATCAGCTGTAAAGCCGTTTTGGTAGAAACGTCATCAAAGTCGAAGTTGATTTTTGGTAAGTCATCGGCAAAACAGCAGAAGACAATAAAAAGAGAGAAAAAAACAGCCGTAATGGACTTCATCATAATTCCCGTAATGTTGGTCTTAGCCGCCAGTCCCGCTTACGCTACGCTCAGCAGTCCCGCCGCCCAAGCCCCCAATAAAAGGAATTTGTGAGGAGCTTCCACCAGCAGTCCAAGTTGTGATGCGCTCTCCATCGATGTCGCAATAAGCCTCCTTGAAGTCAGAAAAATACCGACAACCAGAAAACGCTATGTAACGAGTACGACCATAAGGTGAAACAAGAACAGCAACAGAAGAATCACGAACACTATTTGTATCAGGTTGTGAAAGGTGAACAAAACCAGAAAGGCGCCAATTAGATGAATAAATAACCTGAGGTTTCACAGGTTTAGCCTGAGTTTGAGGATTTTTTAAAGCGTTAGACCCAATGTCTTTAGGTTGCTCGGTTTTTGAAGGAGTAGGCCCCTTAAAAAAAGACGTAACAGCAGGGATACCAAAAGAAAGGCCCACCACAAAAAGCACAATGAACCCCCAAAGGGTATAGGAACGTAAAAAAGAACCCGTCTTATCAGCCACAGATTCGTCACCAACGTCACCCGTTTGAGATTTAGTGGCCGACCTGTAATAGCGAAAGACATCAGGGTTGAACTTACCAGCAGCTTGACGAATGAGCTTTGATTTAGGCGGGCTGTCGCCAGTTACAACACCAGAATAGGAATTTACTCGATATGCTTTCTTCGTAAATTTCTTAATGACGAAGGTAGTTTCAATTAGAGTTCGAGCCCAGCTAGCAAGCTGAGAAAGATCCTGAGTGACAAGGACAATCCTCATAGAGTTGCCTTTGTCATCAACCATGTGACGGTGCTCAGCCAATAAAGCTTTATCGTTGATATTGGCTTTCTGAACCGTTTGACCGCTTGGCCATCTGCGCCAAAGCTCATCAAGAATCAGAACACAGCCATTACGCACAAACTCATTTAGGTCGGGTCGCTCCCACCAATCATGAGGCAAAATCTCAATGGTGCCACCAAAATCGGCAAGAAGATCATCAACAATTAAAGGAATGTTAGTTACAACATGACGACCTTGTTTCAATGAAGAAATAACTACCCGCTCAACAACGCTGTAGGTTTTACCAGAGCCAGGCTTGCCAACATATCCATGAATAGCCATTAAAGAACTCCGAAAAACTTAACCAATGAAAGGGAGGCGACGAACCATAAATCTAATGAGATAGGCAATAAGAACAGCACCTAACCCAAACTGAATTTGAAAAATATTCATGAAATACCATACACCATCAGGCATGGAATCAAACAAGGTCGCAGACGCTTTTATCTGGTCAGCAATACCAAGCAACTCAAGAATATAAAGCAAGGCATCCCAGAACCACGAAAGGATCATTAATAGGACGTTAATTATCCAAGCTGCAATCTGTTCAATAATGGATTTGAGCCATCCGGCAAAAGCAGAAATCATATTAACCTCACGCAGATAAAACGATGCGAATAGAAACAAAAGACCATAGCGCCATGAATATGGAGGCTAGAATCGGTCTAATCATTTCGAAAAGCTTGCAATGACTATCGAAGACAATATCTTTTCCAAAAAGCTGAACAGTACCAACTGGACAAACCGCTGAAGTATGAGAAGAACCACCAAAACCATTTTTTGCAGCTGTAAAAGTATCTGAACTTACGAACTTATTATGCATAGAGGCAAACTGAGCTTTAACTTGATCACCTTTACCAGCTGTTGCTGAATCAAGATTAAGCGGGCCAGGTGTAGAGAAATGACCACCACCATCACTGCCGCCATCACCATCCGAACCACCACCAGTGCCACCATCACCACCCGTACCACCACCAGTACTGCCATCACCGCCCGTACCACCACCAGTGCCACCATCACCGCCCGTACCACCACCAGTGCCACCATCACCGCCCGTACCACCACCAGTGCCACCATCACCACCCGTACCACCCGTACCACCACCAGTACTGCCGTCACCGCCCGTACCACCACCGGTGCCGCCACCAGGTAGAATAGGAATAGCGGTGCAAGACTCACTACCTAGTAGACGCTCAAAGCCTTCAGAGCAAGGGATCAAACTGCATTGTTTACTGCCATTAGCGAATTCATAACCTTCAGGGCATTTATCCTGCAATTCATCACCGATCTCAGCAAGCTTAAGATTAGGATCGGTGGTGCAAGACGACTCAAGACCATCAACCAGCTTAATGTCATAGTTATAGTTGCAAAAACCTTCATTATCAGAGCCAACTGACAAGTAACATTTTTCTGTATTTCTAACAGTATAATTACAAGACGTAGCACAAACAGTTTCACCTGGAGATTGAGAAAGCACATAACGCTTTCCATCTGATGCAGAAGATATAACAGAGCCAATAGAACCCTTAAAAACTGTGGTTGACTCACAAGAGTGACGAATAGTAACGACTTCATAATGAGTTAAATAGCCACTAGAAACCATATTGCCATTATTGTCTAAATGGCTTTCTTGTGCGCTATAGGTACAGCTATAAGCGTAATATGGCGCCGAAAGCTTTACGCACACTGGAGACTGGTAAGAAAAGGAGTAATATTTAGTACCCCAAACAGACTTCCAATAAGTTTTTTTCTCCTGAGCAAGGACTTCAGCAGCTTCCTCTGGAGTAGAATAAATGAACCCATGATCTTTGCACATATCTTTACCCATGTATGCGCTGGGAGCAATATCGTAAAAGCAACTAAACTTAGGGTCGGCTGCAGTAGCTTGACTGCTGTGAAATAATGATAAGAATGAAAGTAGCATGAACAACGAGAGATAGTTTTTCATAGTTACCAACCTGAGAAAACAGCAAAGGCGCAACCAGAACCAATCACAAACATTGCAAGATAATAAAGCTGATCCATAAAAGCCCCTAAAAAAAGGAGGCTCAAAGAGCCCCCTAAGTAAGTAAGCTAAATAGCTTACGAACGAATGGCAGACAAAACCATTTTAACGCCACGGAACATGGCATAAAGACCAGCGACCAACGCAGCAACAGCCATGATGGCAACACCAACAGCGGTAAAATCAACCGCACCCGAAAGAGCCGTGTAGTCATAAGCATCAGCGGCCATAACATTGGCCGATACAGCAGTAAAAACAGAAGCAACAGCGAACAACTTAGTCAACTTTTTCATAATATCTACCTCAGTCAGATTTAATAAAACTCAGAAGAGTACGAATGCCAATAGACATAATTATAAATGTCGCAGGCAGGGTGAAACCCACTCCGAAGGCAGAAGCCAATAAAGCAGGGTCCAACTGTGAAGGATCAAAAGGAGGTTGAACTTGCACAACCTCCCAAAGCCCAGAGCACTGAGGAAAGCCACCCTCAGTTTTTAGCTCGCCAGTGCAGCGAACAAAATCATACATTAGGGTTCAACCCTCAGACGGTCTTAGCAGCACCTACTTGTGGAGCACCAGCACTAATACGACGCCCTTGTCGCGGATCTACTTCAAAGATAAGACGATCATCACGCACTTGTGCGATAACATCACACTCATACTTTCCTGGCTGAGGAACCTGCTGAGGAGTTTCAGCGTAAAAAGTGCATTTTTGTGGATACGGAATGTTTGGAAGGTGAGCATATGCTTCAAACATGCAATATGGCTTGCCCGATTTTGCAGCAGTGCCACTGCGGTGATTACCGGTTACTTCAACTACGATAACGTTAGACATATGTTGCCCTTATCTCAATGTTGGAAAGTCCGGAACGGTGCCGGGCTTACGGAATGCCCAACTGGGCGCAATGACTTCAGGGTTACGCCTGAAGGTCAAAAATTGACGTTTACTACGCTGTCGAACGATGGCTTGATTTGAAAAGTCAGTAAGAACAGTTCGCATAACATCATTTGCGATACTCTTTACTAACGCCTCATCGGTAACGTGGTTACGAATATCCGATTCGATGTTCCAACGCAAAACTTGAAACTGCTGCTTATCCATTAGAAACCCATCCATTCAACAATAGAGGTTGTTCCTGTTTCTTGACGCTCTACAAACCAGATGCGCTCAGGCTTAACACCCTGCTCCTTTCGTTTCTCAAGTGACTGGAGTGTTTCAGCAACCTGTTGAGCAATTACATTTGGCATGGATGCAGTAAGCCTTTTCTGATCAGCAAGTCGACGACGCTGGCCAGAAGAGAGTTGTGTACCTTGAAAGTCGACCGTTCTCATGCTGCTACCTGCTGAAGATGGTTAGCACGCTGATACCAGACAGGCACGACTAGAGCAGACTTAGAAACTTCACGACATTGTCGAACAAAAACGGGAGCAAAACGGCTTGTGTCACACGCGTTTCGGATATTTATGCCAATACGATTAAGTAATGCGGCGTGCGTTTTAACCTGGGACTTTTTAAAGTCGATATTGGATGTGCCAGACATCCATTCAAGGGCGTAACTAGCCGTGGTACGGGCAGAACGAAGACTACTGCAATGACCCTCAGCAACCAATTGCTCAGCAATGCTCACAATATCCATGGCTGTCACCTTTAACTTTTCATCTATTTTAAGAAACTCACTGTGGAGTTCGGCCAAACGCCTTTCATCAAATAAGCCCCAATAGCAAAGGGCTTCACGCTGTAAGAATTCGCTTTTTAGCTCTTGTTCCAAGCGGACCACGCCTTCTTGTGCGCAGTAATCTCTAACCCGCTTAACATATTTGTACTCTTCTGAGGATTCACCAAATACACGCTTAATCTTACGAAGGCTGTTTAGCTCCATCTCGAAGGCTTTGTCATAGGCTTTACGGTATTGAAGACGACCGCCTTTTCCATCGCCATTAGTAGTCCAATCAACAGTACGACCGTTCGAGTACAGGTGACCAATGGAATGGCCAATTCGTTGGCTAGAAACGCCACGCAAATAAGCAAGTACGTTGCCCTCCCCCAATGCAAAGTTGGTGGTCAGGTCAATTCGTTCAATCTTTGCACCATCAGCAACTCTGTCACCTGATTTGGCACCTGAAACACCCTGACGAATATCAAGCCGGGTGCAACGGGTGAAGCCAGGAAGACCGTACTCACGTAGCAATCCGTTGTAGACCGAGACGCATTGCTCGATGGTCGCGTGTCCAAATAAGTTGTCCAACCGCCCTACCCGGCTAGGATTTCCCTCAACTCGAATTTTTCGGCCCTGGATATGAATAGTGACCGACGTGGAAAAACTACCCTCATGCTTAAAACGGGGACGACTCGTGCTCAAAACCTGATTGGTATTCTCGTCAATCGTCAGGTGCACGATGTTGCCAACGATCGGTAGATCGTGGTCGTGCTCCTGCGAAATCGTGAGCCAATCGATGAACATCCAAAAACCTGTCAAGCCACTAAATTAGAGTGATAGCCTACGATATATGGTGCTTGAGCTGCAACCAGAATTTCGCGGTGAAACCACATAATTTCGGGATGTATAAATATACAGGTGTTAGATTTGGACGATCAAAGTTACTTGGTACACACAGAAATGAGCATCGGCGAAAACATCCGGATCAAAAGAGAGAGGAAAGGTCTCACTCAGAAGGCTCTGGCTGAAGCCATAGGCAGCGGCGAGAACACCGTCGCGGGCTGGGAAAAGGATAAAAATGCTCCGCCAGGTGACAAAGTGGTGCGAATGGCGATCCTTTTTAAGTGCACGACAGATGAGATCCTGCTTGAAGGGAGCGAGCGTGACGTAGCAGAAGACATGAAAGCTTTGTTTAGACGATTCAGTGATTTACCCGATTCCGTTAAACCGATGGCTCGCAACATAGTTAGCGGTGTGCTTTCGAGCTTGGAGCTTGAAGACTATTTCACCGACCGTGGGAAACAACGGTGAAATGGGTGTAAAACACGAGGCGGAAGGAAAGACAGGAAAGTTGACTTGCTTTAAAAGTATGGAAAACCATACCAAAGTGGGGGTGTAACAGCACCCCCACTCGCTTCGCTCGAAAATCGGGGAAGCAAGGCATCAAAAGTTCCACGCTGGAACTTTTCAGCGGGCAGTACCTGGTAGGGATGAAAAAGGGAAAACGCGATGCCCGGTAAGCCAGCTGAAGGAAAAGAGAAGAAAATGCCCAAGAATGACTTGGACACCAAGTTATTGAAATCTCTTAAAAACCCTGAAAAGAGTTTGGAGCCACTGGGACCACTAGCAGGAAAACCAAACGGCTGGCCTAGTGAGGAAGAGGAGTAAAGTTCCAGCCTAGAACTTTGTGGAAATCAGAAGAAAAAAGCCGTAAGGCTCTGCCCTACCACCCGCTCTTCGCTCGAGAGCGCGGGACGAAAAAGCTGTCCCACCCTCACGAACAAAGACTGACTTGATCAGTTACCTGGCTAACAAAATCGCCTCAGCAAACAAATCTAGCGTGGCATAGCCGGCACCACCCTTGCGATCCAAATAGAAGCCCTGGAGGCCACAGGCGGCCGGCATATCACAGTCTAAAAGTCGTGAATCACCAATCATGCAGGCCTCTTTCGGAGTGGCCGAAACCGAATTCAAAGCATGATGATAAATCTCGATGGAAGGCTTAGCAGCACCAACAGCAAAGCTATAAATGTAGCCATCCAAATCTGGATAAAGCCGCTCAATGGCTGAAGCATATGGCTTCGCGAGATTTGAACACACGACAACACTCAGCCCCGCGGCTTTAAGCGTTTTGACCGCAGAAACCCCGTCGCAATAAGCCTCAATGCTGGCCAGCTCGCTCTCCAGATCCGATTCGAGCTGAAGCATCATAGAAGGCTCCACCCTAATGCCAAAGCGCTCAGCGGCCTCCCTCAGATCCAAAGGATTGGTTAGCAGGTCCTGCGAGTCCCGACTACCAGGTCGACGCCCTTGTTCAATTCCCAGCCTGATGATTTTACGGTACGGATGGCAGCCTTCACCGATTTTAAGCAAGGTGCCAAAGGCATCAAAAATAGCTAAAGAAACAGGCATAGATAAAACTCAGGGCAGTGCAAAAAACGCCACGCATAATGGACGTTATGGATAAATTCAGCGCCGGGGCTTCGCCATTATCCCGGCGCTAAATTCGTCGATTACGACGGCAAAGCTACCATAACGTCACAGAAATTATGCGTAATCATATGATTCGTTATCAGGGGCAGTGCCAACCAGATTTCAACCAGCGCACCACGCTCCTCATCGGCCAAACCCAACCCATCTCGATTTGGCCGATGACCCTGAATCACACCTGAGCGAAACCACCATCTACGAACATCTCGCTGCCTGTCATGAAGCTGCTTTCATCCGACGCCAGGAACAATGCCGCATTCGCCACTTCATCTGGCAAACCCATACGACCCAGCGGCACACGCGTCACCATCGAATCAACAATCGCATCCTTCTGGCCGGTACCCGAAAGCGCTCGGTCCAAACCAGGCGTCGTCGTTGGCCCAGGTGAAAGCACGTTGACCCGAATACCCGTGCCTTGCAGATCCAGCGCCCAGCTTCTGGCGAAGTTTCGCAGTGCACCTTTCGAGGCGCTGTACACGCTGAACGCTGCGGTGCCCATCGAGGCTGTCGTTGAACCGGTCAGCACGATCGAGCCACCGGCGCTCATCAGTGGCAACGCGTTTTGTACGGTGAACAGCGTGCCTTTCACGTTCACGCCAAATGTGCGATCAAATGATTCCTCGGTGATCGATCCGATGGGTTCCAGATCTCCCAAGCCAGCATTGGCGAACAACACATCAATCTGGCCTTTGTCTGCTTTGATCTGGGCGAATACCCGCTTCAGATCCTGCAGATTTGAAATGTCGCCCTGGATTGCAACGGCGTCATGCCCGATCAGGACCAACGCTTTGTCCAGTTCCTCCTGGCGACGTCCGACGATAACGACCTGTGCACCTTCGGCCGCAAAACGTACGGCACTGGCCAAGCCAATCCCGCTGTTGCCACCGGTGACGACTGCGATTTTTCCGTTGAGCCTGTTCATGAGTGTTTCCTGGAAATGTTGAGGCTCAAGCGTAGATCTGCGCTATTGTTTTGAATAGTATGCACCTTTTGGTAAGTACCCAGCCTGAGGGCACAAACATGTCGAATAGCACCTTTAATTGCGGGCTCGACGCCGCCCTGGCGGTGATTGGCGGGAAATGGAAACCGTTGGTCTTGTACCACCTGGCCCATGAAGTTCACCGTTATGGCGAACTGCGGCGTGCAGTTGGCGGCGTGACGGATAAGGTGCTGATCCAGCAGCTGAAGGAGCTGGAGCGCGATGGAATCATCAATCGCATCGACTTCAAGGAAATCCCGCCGAAGGTCGAATATTCCCTGACCCCATTCGGCCATTCACTGGCCAAGGCCTTGGGGCCGCTTTGCCAATGGGGTACCGATCACATGCTCGCGGTTGAACGCATCAGCGAACGCCGAACAGGCGCCCTCGCCCAGCCTTAAACTCACGAAATACTTAACTCGACTAAATGGATATTTAGTTGAGTTAAATCAATAGCTTATGAGTTTATTACGCGATCAGGGATCGTTTACGACACCCATCCCCTCATGACTATGTACTGAGTCTGTAAGCACCGGCTTGTATGCACCGAGGGTGATCACTAAGCTGGCCGCTCTTTTTTACCGCCGTCCGGAATCACCATGTCTCGAAGTATCGCCCACCTCGCCCTGCTGCTGGGGTTGATCACCGCCGTCGGCCCGTTTGCCATCGACATCTACCTGCCGGCTTTGCCAACGCTGGGTGCCAGCCTGCATGCCTCGCCCGCTGCGGTGCAGATGAGCCTGACGGTGTTCTTTATGATCATCGGTGTATGCCAGCTGTTCTACGGCCCGATCAGCGATGTGTTCGGGCGCAAACCGCCGATCTACGCCGGCCTGGTGATCTTTATCGTGGGCAGCATTGGTTGCGCCCTCGCCCCCTCCATCGAAGCGCTGATCGGATTCCGGGCGTTGCAGGCCTTTGGCGCCTGCGCCGGGATGGTGATTCCCCGGGCAATTGTCCGTGACTTGTACACCGGCCATGAAGCTGCACGCTTGATGGCCTTGTTGATGCTGGTGGTGAGTATTTCACCGATTCTCGCACCACTGGCGGGCAGCCTGATCATTGCGGTATGGAGCTGGCGCGAAGTGTTTCTGGTGTTGGGTGTGGCCGCAGTGCTGTGCCTGATCATGACCGCCGTGCAACTGCCGGAAACCCACCCCGCCGAACGCCGCCTGGGCAAGACCCTGGGCAATGCGTTCGGCAGCTACGGCGCGCTGCTGCGCGATCCGGTGTTTACCGGGTTGTCGGTGGTGGGCGGTTTTGGCCTGGCGACGTTCTTTGTGTTCATCGGCAGCGCGCCGTTCGTGTACATCGAGTACTACGGGCTCACGCCAACGCAATTCAGCCTGTGCTTTGCCCTCAACGCAGCGTCGTTTTTTGCCCTTAGCCAACTGACGGCGCGCTTGAGTGCCCGCTTCGGTTTGGCCCCTTTGATTCGTTGGTCGGTGGCCGGCGTGGCGACCGTCATGACCTTGCTCGCTCTTACCACACTGTGGGGCAACAGCCTGCCGTTGATGATGGCGCTGCTGTTTGTCGGCTTTGGTTTCCTCGGCCTGCTATTGCCGGCGGCCGGGGTGTTGTCCCTGGAAGATCACGGCGCCGTCGCCGGTTCTGCATCGGCATTGTTGGGCGCGATCCAGATGATCACCGCGGCCGTGTGCATGGCGGTAGTGGGTGTGTTCGCCGACCACACACCGGCGCCGATGTTGATCGGCATCGCACTCAGCGCTGTGGCGGCGATGCTCACCGTGTGGTGGACGCTGCACCGCCTGCCGGCGCACCTGCAGCCTCAGCCGCGTACCTGAGCAGTGGAAATTGGGGCCTCAGCCTGAAGCCCCATGCCCGCCAAATAGGCCCACGGGTAAATCCCCCGCTGATGCCCATCGCTGAAGATCAACTGCACGCCATACCCCTGGGGATGCACTTCCAATACCCGAACACGGTCCGATACCAGCGGCAGCATGCCCCTCAACCGAAAGGCCCTGCACTGTGAACACGGGCATTCACGGCGCAGGCGGGTATGGTCGATCCATTGCACGCCTTCATGCCATTCCAGCCTCAAGCGTCCTTCATCATCGCGCCCAATGCTTTTCGGTGCGCTGTTCATTGCAGTTGCGCCAGGGCAATGCGGACCGCCTTGCGCACTTCCGGGTCGCCATCGTTGGCGGCATCACGCAACGGACCAAGGGCTTGGCGATCGCCCAATTCGCCCAGTGCCAGAGCGGCTTCCTTGCGCAGATTGCTGATGCTATGGCCCAAGGTCAGGACCAACCCGTGCAACGCTGGGGCATAGCGCAGGCGACCCAGGCTGCGGGTTGCGCGCAGGCGGACTTGCC
The DNA here is from genome assembly GCF_034044025.1 of Pseudomonas sp. SED1. Lineage (NCBI taxonomy): Bacteria > Pseudomonadati > Pseudomonadota > Gammaproteobacteria > Pseudomonadales > Pseudomonadaceae > Pseudomonas > Pseudomonas sp. SED1. Next base: position 35,037 of record NZ_JAXCIS010000109.1, on the reverse strand, counting down.
AGTAGTCATCGGCCAGCGCCTTGATCAAGGCGTCGCCTGCACTGGCACTACCGACTTTGCCCAGGGTAGTCGCCGCCTCCTCCCGCACTTGCCAAGTGACGTCCTGCAACGCGTCATACAGCGCGGGTAGCACCCGGTCATCACTGGCAAGACCCAGGGCGCCGGTGGCGGCGCGCCGGACTTCGGTGTCCGGGTCGCTGCTGGCCAGTATCGCCAAGGCCTCCAGTGCCGGCAGGTGCTTTAGCCAGCCGAGCACGCCGACCGCTTCGCGGCGTACGCCAGCATCGGCATCCTTCAGCGCCAACAGTGCCGACGGCGCCGAATCTTCAAGGCGCAACTCGCGCAAGGCACGAAATATAGCCGTGCGCACACTGACGTCGGCGTGGGTGGTCCAGGGTAATAACAACCGGCCCGCCTGTGTTGTCTTGAGCACGCTCAAGCTCTGGGCGGCTGCGTCACGCACCGATACCTCGGTGTCGGTCAGCGCCTGGCACAGCGCCTCGACCACTTCGTCTTCCTCCCAGGCTTCCAGCAGGCTGGCGGCCTGGGCGCGCACGTCGGTGGCCGGGTCGTGGCGCAGGCTGTCTACCAGCCACACCAGGCCGTCTGGGTCTTCCAGGTCTGCCAAATCAATCAGGGCGATCCGGCGCATGCCGGCATCCGGCGCTTGCAGCCGGGGGCGCAGGGCTTCGATGTCGGGGTTTTCGGTTTCATAGGTCATATGGCAAATCGCGGTCTTGGGTGATCGTTGGGGAGCCCGAGCGGGTTCAGCCGTGGCAACTGGCGACCCTCTTCGTGGTGCAACAGCTCAAGGCAATGGCGCTTGAGGTGGGTAAATTCCGGCGAGGTCATCAGCTCGGTGCTGCGCGGCCTCGGGAAGGTCAGCAGGAAATCTTCGATAATGCGCCCCGGACGTGGGCTCATGACCAGGATGCGGTCGGCCAGGAACAGCGCTTCGTCGATGTCATGGGTGACAAACACCACCGTGGTGCGGATACGCGTCCAGATGTCCAGCAGCAAGGCCTGCATCTTCATGCGGGTCAAGGCGTCCAGCGCGCCGAAGGGTTCGTCCATCAGCAGCAGGCCGGGGCGATTGATCAACACCCGGGCGATTTCCACCCGCTGCTGCATACCGCCAGACAGCTGGTTGGGCCAGCGCTCGGCAAAATCTTCCAGGCCCACCAGTTGAAGAATGTCATCGGCGGCAGCAAGACGCTCGGCCTTGCCCACGCCGCGCATCTTCAGGCCGAAGGCGACGTTTTCGCGCACCGAGCGCCATGGGAACAGTGTGTGCTGCTGAAACACCATGCCCCGCTGCTGGGACGGCCCGGCAACCGGCTCGCCGTCCATTTCCAGGGTGCCCTGGCTCGGCGTGAGGTGCCCGGCCAGCGCGCCTAGCAAGGTCGACTTGCCACACCCGGACGGCCCGAGGATGCACACAAACTGGCCCGGCTCGATCCTGCAATCCAACGCTTTCACCGCCTCGAATGCCTGCTGCTTTTCGCCCAATACAATAGACAAGCCGCGAATCTCGACACGCCCTTCAAGTTGACTCATCAGGCTTTACCTCGTGGTCGATGCCAGGGGGTGAACAGTGCACCGAGGCGCTTGACCAACAGGCTGCTGCCCATGCCCAGCACCCCGATCAACAGCATACCGACGACAATGTCGGCATAGTTCTGAATGGTGTAGGACTCCCAGGTGTAATAGCCGATGCCGTATTGGCCGGAGATCATTTCCGCCGTCACCAGGCAGAACCACGAAGTACCCATGCCAATCGCCAGGCCGGTGATGATGCTCGGCGCGGCGCCTGGCAGGACCACTTCCAGCAGGATCGCCCGGCGCCCTGCCCCCAGGCTGCGCGCCGACGCGATCAGCCGTGGGTCGACGCCCTCCACGCCATGCACGGTGTTGAGCAGCACCGGAAACAGCGCGCCGGTGAAGGTAATGAAGATCATCGACAGCTCCGACGACGGGAACATCAGGATCGCCAGCGGAATCCAGGCCACCGCCGGGATCGGCCGGATCACCTCCAATGGCGGCAACAGCAGGTCTTCCGCCCACTTCCAGCGGCCAATCGCGATGCCCAGGCCGATGCCCACCACTGCTGCCGCCAGGTAGCCTTCAAACACCCGGGTTAAACTCGCACCCAGGTGCCTGGCGAGCTTGCCCGAGTCCGCCAGCCCAAGGGCGGCCTGCACCACGGAGCCCGGCGTGGGCACATTGGCGAAGGTCACCAGCCACAGGTTCCAGTGCTGGCTGGCCGCCAACTGCCAGAACAGCAGGCACAACAGCAATGAAGCGGCCTTGGGCAGCCAGCGCCATGGGGTGCTTGTCATGAACACGCTCCCTCAGCGACCGGCAACGGCCTGCGCGCCGGCGTCGGTAAAGTTGAACACCTTGCCGCCCTGAGCCTGGGCGAACTGCTGCGCCTGGCCCTTGAGCAGGAACGCGCTGAGTTGGCCTTGCTGATTGCTCGCAAACCACGCCTGGCTGGCCAACAACTTGATGCCGCTGTCCTGGGCCTGGGCATAGACCGCGCGCACCGCCTTGCCTTGTTTGTTCAGGCTGTCCAGGGCGGTGAACGCCGCTTCGGCTGAGGCGTAATCGCGCACCTTGGGCTCGCCCTTGACCCAGATTTGCGCGACATGCTTCCAGTCGGTGATCGGTTTGCCGGTCAGGGCATCGTTGGCCTTCAGCGGGGATTGGGCGTAATTGCCCAATTGCGCCGCATAGTCCAGGCCAGATGCCTTGAACGCGGCACGGATGTACTGGTCGTCGATAAAGGTATTGAGGTCCAGGCCGCGGTCAGCCTTTTTCAGCAATTTCAGGGTGTCGATCGCGGTGCCCACGGCCTGGCGGTATTCGGGTTTCCAGCTCAGGTCACGGGTTTGCACCCCCAGCGGGCCATGGAACAGATAGTTGACCTCGGCTTCGACACCGGTGACTTTTTCGATCAGTTCGCTGTACTTCTCCGGTTCTGCGGCCAGCAACTGATTAGCCTCGATACTCGCACGCAGGTAGGCGACGACGACTTCCGGGTACTGTTTGGCGTAACCCTCGTCCACCAGCGCGCCGTGAAAGGTCGGGGTATTGGATTGCGAGCCGTCGTAGATCTTGCGGGCGAAACCCCGGTTGGGGAACAGCTCGCCAAACGGCACAAAGTCCGCATGGGCGTCGATCTTGTTGGCCTGCAACGCCGAACCCGCCACTTCGGGCGCCTGGGCAATGATGTTGACGTCCTTCAGCGGGTCCCAACCCTGGGCTGCAACGGCGCGCAGCAACATGCCGTGGGCCGTCGAGGCGAATGGTACGGAGATGGTCTTGCCTTTCAGGTCGGCCAGGGACTGGGCGCTGGAAGCAATCGGCACCACGATGCCATTGCCGCTGCCCTTGATATTGCCCGACAACACGCTGATAAACAGGCTGTGCTTGCCCGCCGCTTCGAACGCCACGCCATTGAAGGCGCCGGGGAAGTCGGCCATCGCGCCAAAGTCCAGTTTGCCGGCGACCATTTCATTAGTCAGCGGCGCGCCACTGGTGAAGTTTTTCCACTGCACGTCGTAGGTAGCGTCCTTGTACTTGCCGTCGTGTGGCAGGTACTTGTCCAACAGCCCCAGCTCGCGGATCAGCAAGCCGCCCGCCGCACAGTTGATGGTGGTGTCCTGGGTGCCGATGGCCACCCGGATCGTTTGGGCCTGAGCCGACAGGCTCAAGGAAGCCAGCACCAGGCCGGCCAAGGTTGCACGCAATAACATTTGGGTAGTTCCCCTCGAATCGTGGTTGAAAGAGTCGTCTCCGCCACGGTCTGGCGTGGTGGGAAACGAGGGGGTGTCACTCGGATGGCGTCCGGGGTTGGCGGATGGCGTTTGCGGCAGATCTCAGCGCAGCAGGTACGGGATCTCGACCTTGACTGCGCCGGTGGGGCAATCTTTTTCACAGGGCATGCAGTACCAGCATTCATCGAACGCCATGTACGCTTTCTGGGTTGCCGGATTGATCGCCAACAGGTCCATCGGGCACACGTCGACGCAGACCGTGCAGCCTTTTTCGGCGATGCACTTGTCTTCATCCACCGTCACCGGGGCATTGGAGCGGAAGAATATTTCCTGGGGCTGATAGGCCATTTCACGGTGTCCTTGGCGCTTTTGCGCTCTCTGGCTGTAGCGGTGCAACGCAGGTTCAGGCAGCCGCGTGGGCGCCCACCCGCAGGCGGTCGTAGGCCTGCATCTCTTCGGCATCCAACGCAATCACATACGGCTCGACGGGTTTCTTGAAGCTGACCATCTGCCCGTCGTCACCTTTTTTCAGATGGCAATGGCAGAACCAGTCGGCGTCGTTGCGTTGCGGGTGGTCGACCCGGTAGTGGTACAAACCCCAGCGGCTTTCAGCGCGGTACAGTGAGGCGCGGGCGGCCATTTCGGCGCAGTCGCGAATCACGCTGGTTTCCATCGCGCGCATCAATTCATGGGGGTTGTGGGCTTTCATCTGGTCCAGGTCGCGCTCGATGTCGGCAAAGCGTTGCAAACCGATTTCCATCTTGCGGGTGACCTTGGGCGGTTGCAGGTAATCGTTGACGAAGCGCCGCAGCTTGTACTCGACCTGGGCCGGCGGCAGGCCGGTTTCGCGGTCCAGCGGCGCGTAGACCCGAGCCTGCTCGGTGGCGACTTGCCGGGCATCCACCGCGCTGAATTCGCGCCCGGCCACAAAGCTGGCAGCGTTGATGCCGGCGAACCAGCCATAGGTGAACGCACCGAGCATGTAGTTGTGGGGCACGGCCGCCATGTCACCCGCCGAATACAGGCCCTTGACCGACGTCTCGGCGCGCTCGTTGACCCACACGCCCGACGCCGAATGCCCGCTGCAAAAGCCGATCTCGGAGATGTGCATCTCGACCATCTGGCTGCGGTAGTCAGTGCCCCGGTTAGCGTGAAACTGACCACGGCTGGGACGCTCGTTGCTGTGCAGGATCTGCTCGATGTTCTGGATGGTTTCCTCGGCCAGGTGATCGAGCTTGAGAAACACCGGGCCGTTACCGCTTTCGAGCTCCTGGTGGAACTCCCACATCATCTGCCCGCTCCAGTAGTCGCATTCGATGAAGCGCTCACCCTTGTTGTTGGCGGTGTAGCCACCCAAGGGCCCGGTGACATAAGCGCAGGCCGGGCCGTTGTAGTCCTTGATCAGCGGGTTGATCTGGAAGCACTCCAGGTTCGCCAGTTCCGCACCTGCGTGGTAGGCCATGGCGTAGCCGTCGCCGGCGTTGGTCGGGTTTTCATAGGTGCCCATCAGGTAACCCGACGATGGCAAACCCAGGCGGCCGGCCGCGCCGCAGCACAGGATGACCGCCTTGGCCTTGATCACCTGGAAGTCGGCCGTACGGCAGTCAAACCCCATCACGCCGTTTACTGCGCCTTCGCTGTCGGTCAGCAAACGGGTGCAGACCAGCCGGTTGGTGATGTTGACCCGCGCCCGCTTGAGCTGGCGATACAGCACCTTCTTGATGTCGTGCCCTTCAGGCATCGGCAGCACGTAAGCGCCCATGTGATGAACTTTTTTCACCGCGTAATCGCCGGTTTCGTCTTTCTCGAACTTCACGCCCCAGCGGTCCAGCTGCTCGATGGTTTCAAAGCTGTGGGTCGCGTAGGCATACACCGCCGCCTGGTTGACGATGCCGTCGTTGGCGATCGTGATTTCCTTGGTGTACTGCTCCGGCGTGGAGTGGCCTGGAATAATCGCGTTGTTCAGCCCGTCCATGCCCATGCTGATGGCGCCGCTGCGTTTGACGTTGGCCTTGTCGATCAACAGAACGCGTAAATCGCGGTTGGCCTCCTTGGCCTTGATCGCTGCCATGGGGCCGGCGGTGCCGCCGCCGATCACCACGATGTCGTATTCCAGCTCCAGGGTTTTGCGGCTCACGGGCGGCTACCTCGCTGACGGTCGATGCGCAGGCGGTACTGAAACGCATCGCCGCGGTAATACAGGTGTTCAAAGTCCACTGGCTGGCCGTCGGCGGTGTGGGTCAGGCGCTCGATGCGCATGATCGGCGAACCCGCCTCCACGTTCAGCGCCTGGGTCAGTTCGCTATCGGCGAGCACCGCGTCAATCGCCACGTCGGCGTGACCCAGTTGCAAACCGCAGTCGTTCTCCAGGATCAGAAAGATGTCGCGGGTCACCAGGTCGGCGTTTTCCAGGCGCTCGCCCAGGACCTGGCTGAGGTAGGTGATTTCCAGCGACACCGGCTCGCGATTGATCAGCCGTACCCGCTTGATCTGCGTGACAGTGGTGCCCTCCTCCACGCCCAGGCGCTCGGCCACCAACTTGTCAGCGGGCACAAAGCGGTAGCTGCGCAGACGGTTGATCACTTCATAGCCGCGCTCGGTCATGGACTCGCCCAACCCTTGCAGGGTGCTGACGTTCTGATAAGCCTTGGGCTTGGAGACAAAGGTACCCTTGCCGTGGATCTTGTAGATCAGGCCTTCCTTTTGCAGATCACCCAAGGCCTGGCGCACGGTGATGCGGCTGACTTTGAAGCGCGCACCCAGCTCGCTTTCTGAAGGCATCTGGGTGTTCGGCGCGTACTCACCATCAAGGATGCGGCTGCGCAGCAGATCCCGCAGCTGGGCATGCAGCGGAACGCTGGACAGAGGGGATAAGGCGACGGTTGATTCGTTCATCAGGACCACTTGTCATAACGAGTTATGACGTGATCATAAGGAGTCTTATGAAAGGCGTGGAAATACCGTTTTGGAATAAGGTTATGGACAGGAGGACTGCGCATCGATTTGGCTGATGTCTGCTATTGGCCCGCAGGCGTTCATCCCCCCGGCAGGCGCTTTGTAGAATGAGCCTCACAGTCAAGCCACCACCTTCGTGGTGCCGGAGGTTCTCATGCGTTATTTGCTTATTGCCGTGCTGGGCCTGTTCAGCACACTGGCCATCGCCCAGGGCGAAGCCACGGCGCCCACTGTGAGTGCCAGCGCACCCGCCAGCGAGACGTACGACTACTCTCAGGACCTGGATATCGCCAAGGTGGTGCGGGTCAGTACCGAGTCATCCACCGAGTGCGGTCCGGTCAAAGGCCACATGGTCTACATCGACAGCCACGGCGTGCGCCATGAGCTGGACTACATGCGCCTGGGCGATGCCTGCCAGCACGGTTGATTGCAACCATTCGTCGGGCCTGGCGGGAATCGATTACAACTATTGCCGCGCGCAAAATTACTAATCCATAGAACCCGTTGTGATCTATGGAGATTGAGATGACTGACTACCCACGCCCACCTTTCGCCAGCCAGGCCCAATCCGTTCCCGGTTCGCAGAAGAAGATGGACCCCTACCCCGACTGCGGCGAGAAGAGCTACACCGGCTCCGGCCGCCTGGCCAACAAGATCGCCCTGATCACCGGCGCCGACAGCGGCATCGGCCGCGCCGTGGCGATTGCCTTTGCCCGTGAAGGTGCCGACGTGGCCGTCGCCTACTTGGATGAACACGAGTACGCGAAGGAAACCGCACGCTGGGTGGAAGAAGCCGGTCGCCAGTGCCTGTTGTTGCCAGGGGACCTCGCGCAAAAGGCCAACTGCCAGGCGATTGTCGACCAAACCGTCGAGCAGTTCGGGCGTATTGACGTGCTGGTGAATAACGCAGCGTTCCAGATGACCCACGAGACTCTGGAAGAGATTCCCGACGAGGAATGGGTCAAGACCTTCGATATCAACATCACTGCGATGTTTCGCATCTGCAAGGCGGCCCTGCCACATATGAAGGCCGGCGGGTCGATCATCAATACCAGTTCGGTGAACTCCGATATGCCCAAGCCGACGTTGCTGGCGTATGCGGCCACCAAGGGCGCAATTGCCAACTTTACCGGCGGCCTGGCGCAACTCTTGGGCAGCAAGGGCATCCGTGTGAACAGCGTGGCCCCCGGGCCGATCTGGACGCCGTTGATTGTCTCGACCATGCCCGATGAGGACGTGAACAGCTTTGGCAGCGAGACGCCACTGGGCCGCCCTGGGCAGCCGGTGGAGGTGGCACCGATCTATGTGCTGCTGGCTTCGGATGAGGCGAGTTACATCTCGGGCTCGCGATACGCGGTGACCGGTGGCAAGCCGATTCTCTAAGGCCGGACATCAATCCAGTGTGGGAACGGGCTTGCTCGCGAAGGCGGTGGATCAGTCACACATGTAGTGCCTGACACTCCGCTTTCGCGAGCAAGCCCGCTCCCACATTTGGTACTCGGTTAGCCTGGAGATCGTGTCGGATCAGCTTTGCGCGGGTACGTGCGCTCCTCCTGAATCCGCCCGTCCATGCTGTGAATCCTCAGCGACGCCGTCTTGTCGCTGAGAAATTCCTTCGCCAACTCAACGATCGCCTCTTTGGTTTCCGCCGTTTTCGACGGCCGCGCCGAGCCCTGCTTGGTCAGTGCCCAACCCGTGCCGGTCTTGTTGATGTTGTAGGTATCCATGGTCTGCTCCCTTGACTGAATGAACACGGCACGCGGCAAAACCCGCGCCCTACTTATTGCGAGCGCGGGTGCCGGGCAGAGTTCAAGGCAGTTGGCGGATCAGGTTACAGGCGGGCCTACAGTCAATCCGATCTGGATCAGTAACCGCTCGCGGCCGTCATCACGCCGCCCACAATCGCAATCCCCGAACTGCTGCCCAAACGTGTTGCCCCGGCATTGATCATCTTGATCGCCGTCTCATAATCGCGCACGCCACCGGAGGCCTTGACCCCAACCCCGGCACCCACGGTTTTGCGCATCAGCGCCACGTCTTCCACCGTTGCGCCGCTGCGGCTGAACCCGGTGGACGTCTTGACGAATGCCACGCCCAAATCCCGGCAGATCTCGCACGCCTGGACTTTCTGTTCGTCGTCGAGCAGGCAGGTTTCCAGGATCACTTTCAACGGCACGGCGCCGCAGGTCTTGTGGACCAAGGCAATGTCATCGCGCACCGCGTCCAGCAGCCCTTCCTTCAACCAACCGATATTGAGCACCATATCGATCTCCCCTGCCCCGGCGGCAATTGCCCGTTGGGCTTCAAATGCCTTGGTATCACTCAGGCCGGCACCCAGCGGGAAGCCCACCACCGCACAAATCACCACGCTATCGTCGGTCAGGCACGACGCGGCGTAAGGCACCTGGCCTGAATTCACGCACACCGAATAAAAGCCATGTTCCCGGGCTTCTTCACACAAGGTGCGGATCTGCTCACGGGAGGCGTCGGGAGCCAGCAAGGTGTGATCGATGTACTTCGCCAGTGCTGCGGGTTGAAGAGTGTTCATTTAACGAGTCCTTGCCTGTATGTTGCCAATGTTCGTGTACCGCCTGTCACAGCGCTCACATAAAATACGTTACAATACTCACACTTAATGTTACTTATTTAACACAAACAATCAAGCCCTGGAATACTCGTGGACAGTAGAAAAGCCGAGCGACTCAAGCTTATCCAACAAGCCTTGCAGGACCAGAACGCCATTCACCTGAGGGAAATGGCCGCGCTGCTGGACGTGTCCGAGATGACCCTGCGCCGGGATCTGAGCCACTTCACCGATCACTTGCGCCTGCTCGGTGGCCATATCACCCGGGTCGGCAGCGAGGCCAGCGATTATCGGGTAGCCGATCAGGACACGCGCCACGTCGAGGAAAAGCGTCGCATCGGCAAGCTCGCCGCCCGGTTGATACAACCCGGTGACACGGTATTTTTCGACTGCGGCACCACCTCGCCCTTTGTCATTGATTTCATCCCTGATGAGCTGGAGTTCACCGCGGTGTGCAGCTCGTTGAACGTGCTGCTCAGGCTGCAGAACAAACCCAACTGCCACATCGTGTTATGCGGCGGCACTTTTCACCGCAAGAACCAAGTGTTTGAAAGCAGTGCCGAAAGCAGCATTCTCGACAGCGTGCGCCTGACGTGGGCCTTCGTTACCGCTGCGGGCGTCAGTCAGGAGTTCGGCGTGACGTGCTTCAACTTCAATGAAGTCGAGGTCAAGCAAAAGGTCCTGCGCCAGGCCCAGCAGCGGGTGCTGCTCGCCGACTTCAGCAAATTCGACACAGTGCGCACCGCTCACTTCGCCACCCTGGGCGACTTTCAGTACGTGGTCAGCGACAAGAAAATCCCCCGCGCCTACAAGGACGCCATTCAGGCGAGCGGCGCGCAATTGCTGGTCTAACCCAGCAACCGCTGCCGCTCTTGCGCATTCAGGTAGCCGGTGGTCACGCTGAACGAAGCGCTGGCCCCGGCTGCCAGCTGACGCACGTGACCTTTGGCGTTCTCGGCGTTATAGCCTTCGGGTTCGCAGGTTGACGGAAGCACGAACGCCGCCACTTGTTGATCCGGCGTGTGCAGAATCCAGCGTGCGGCGTGCTCGAACTGTTCGGGACGGTAACGGGTGTAGAACGCCGCGCCATCGCTATGCTCCAGCAGAAAGTGCGCGTGGCCCGTGGCGTCGGTACCCACGCCGTCGAAGAAAAACACAATCTCAGGGTCGTACAGCGCCGGCTGATCGAGGCAGGCCAACTGGGCTGGATGCTCGGCCAGCTGCGCCATGTAGGCGCTCCAGTCGGGTGTTGGCTTGACGTGGTCCGGCACGCTGGTACGCAGGCGCAGGCGCTGCATACCCAGCGGCTCGACGAACCGGCCGCCGGCCACATAGGCGTAGTTCATGTGGGCCATGTACATCAGGTCCATGGGCTTGCCGGCCAGGTTGGTCACGTCCATGTCGATGTCGAACACGGCCGAATCGGCGCGCAGGGTCACGCTGGGGCACGCCCGGTAACGATCACCGAATCCCTTGGCGTATTGATACGAGCCGCCCAGGCGCACAAAGCCCTCGCCTATTTCCAGCCAGGCCGTGTCCATGGGCGCGCAGGGCATTTCACCGTGCAGCGCATGCGTATCATCCGGCGCCGGGCAACCATTGCGCAGCAGGCCACTGTGGAACATGAAGCAGCCGTAGGTATCGATGATCGTCGGGCTGGGACGAGGCTGTTCAAACAGGTTGCTCATGGTCAGGTCACAGCCGTCGAACACGGCCGACCAGATCATCTGCCCTTGATAAGGCAGCACGACAAGCCGCCCACGGCTGTTCTCCAGGGCCACAGCCAGCACGCCGGACGGGTACGTCCAGGCGCTGACCTTGAAATCCCCAGACTGCAACAGGATCTTTTCCTGCTCGCCAAACACCGCACGATACAGCGGCATATGCGTGTTCATGAGGCCACCGCTGCTGCCGAGCCCAACGGGGCGGTGTCTGACTGGCGCAGGCATTTGACCGCATAGATCACGATCACGATAAAGCACAGCAACGGCACGCTGTAGGCCAACTGCATGTTGCCCCCGCTGGCGTCGGACAACAGGCCCTGGAAGATCGGAATCACTCCGCCGCCGACAATGCTCATCACCAGCAATGAACCGCCGACGCCGGTGTCCTCGCCCAGGCCATCGATGGTCAAGCCGTAGATTGTCGGCCAGCAGGGGCCGAGGAAAATGCTCACGCCGACCGCTGCGTACACCGCCGAGATGTTCGGCACCAGAATGGTGTAGGCCAGCAGCACGATGCACAGCACGCCGTAAATCGCCAGGACCCTGGCCGGGTGCAGTCGGCGCATCAGCAAGTTGGCGATCATCTTGCCGACAAAGTAGGCGGCAAAGGTGGTGAGTAGAAACCATGAAGCACTGCGCTCATTCATGCCGCCCATTTGCATGGCCAGGCGGATGGTGAAGCTCCACACGCCCACCTGCGCGCCCACGTACAGAAACTGCGCGAGTACGCCAAAGGTGAAGCGCGGGTTACGCCACAGCCGTCCCAAGCTTTGACGCAGGCTCCCGGGCTTGCTGTCGGCCGGCTTATTGCCCTTGCAGGCCGGGAACCTGGTGATGGCGATCAGGATAAACATCAGCACCAGCACAGCGATCATCCACTTGTAGGGCAACAACGTGGACTGAATCATTTGCAACTGCTGCACCGCAGCCTCGGAGACACTCATCTGCTGCAGTTGTTGGGTAGTGGCGTCGGTGTCCTTGAACATCACGAAGCTGCCCACGTACACCCCGGCCATGGCGCCGAACGGATGAAAGGTCTGGGAGATATTCAAGCGCCGGGTCCCGGTTTCCCGTGGGCCCATCAGTGTCGAGTAGGTGTTGCACGCCGTCTCCAGGAACGACAGGCCGGCGGCAATCACGAACAGCGCCAGCAGGAACATCCCGTACTTGGCCGTGGACGCGGCCGGGAAAAACAACAGGCAGCCGAACATGTACAGCAGCAGGCCGATCAGGATCGTGGTCTTGTAGCTGAACCGACGAACCACCATCGCGGCCGGAATCGCAACAAAGAAGTAGCCGAGGTAAAACGCCGACTGCACAAAGGCGGTCTGGAAATCACTGAGCAAAAACGCCTTCTTGAAGTGGGCGATCAGCACGTCATTCATGCTCGCCGCAGCCGCCCACAAGGCAAAGATGCTGCACAGCAGGATAAAGGCGAACCAGGGCGTGCGGTTCAGGTAGAAACCATCGGGTGTCTGTTGCAGCGCAGGTTTGTTCATTATTGTTCTCCGGGCTGGGTAGAGGGCGTTAGCGCTGTTGCTGGAAGCGGGCGAATGCTTCGCTGTCGGGATAAGAGGTCTGGGTACCCAGCGCCGTCACCGAGCACGCCGAATACGCCACCGCCTGCTCCATGGCATGACGGATTTGGCCGTCGCGGCTCCAGTGCTGAACGAAGCAACCGATAAAGGCGTCACCGGCGCCGGTGGTGTCACGGGCGTCGACCCGCTGACCCGGCACCTCGAATTCGCCCTCCTCGCCCACGTACAGCGCACCGTGTTCGCCGAGGGTGACGATCACGTGACGAATGCCGCTGGCGACAAGGGTGCGTGCAGCCGTGCGGGCCGAGTCCGGCGAGTCCACGACTTGGCCAGTAATCAACGCCAGTTCGGATTCGTTGGGGATCAGGAAATCCAGCTGCGCCAAGTGCTCAGCGCTCAACCCGGCCAACGCCGGCGCAGGATTGAGCAGCACGGCGATGCCATGGCGGTGAGCGAATTCGATGGCGTAGTAGACCGTCGGCAGATTGATCTCCAGTTGCAGCACGATCAGCGTGCACTCACGCAGGTCGGCGGCCGCCGCGTCGATATCCGCCGGCAGCAAATGCGCATTGGCGCCCTTGACGATCAAAATGCTGTTGTGGGAGTCGGCCCGCACGAAAATCGGCGCCACGCCGCTGGACACGCCTGGCACCCGCTGTACATAACGGGTGTCGATGCCAAAACGCTGGAAGTTGGCCAGTGTGTTGTCGGCAAACATGTCGTCGCCGACTTTGCTGAGCATCAACACATCCGCCCCAAGCTTGGCTGCCGCCACCGCCTGGTTGGCCCCTTTGCCGCCGCAACCCAGGGCAAAGCCCGGCGCTTCCAGGGTTTCGCCCTGGACCGGCATGCGGTCGATGTAGGTGATCAAATCCACCATATTGCTGCCGATGACTGCGATCTTGCCCATTGCTATTCCACCTTGTTGCGTCACGACCAGGCAGGTCGTGACGCTTTTGTTTTGTTATTTAAATAACATTAGGTGTGAATATTCAATCTTTTTTTTGCAAGGGCGCTACAAATCAAATCGATCCACCGCCCGCCGCCGTTCATTGTCGTCACGCACGTCATAGTTGGCGGTGGTCTGGATATTGGTGTGGTGCGCCAGCTTCTGGGCGATGGACAGGTCGTACTCTTCAATCACCCGGGTGATGAACGAGCGCCGGAAATCATGGGGCATGATCTTCACGCCGACTTGCTCGCCGCGCTGGCGGGCGATGTAGTAAATCGCGTGCTTGGTGATGCGCTCGCGGGTGATATGGCTGCCCCGGCGAATGCGGTTGAACAGGAACCTGTCGTCCTGCTCACCGGGTTTCAACTGGCTGCGACGGAACTCAAGCCACGCCTCCAGCTTGGCAAAGGTCCAGGCGGGAGCGTACTTGATCAGCTGTTTGTTGCCCTTGCCGGTGACCTGCAGGCTGCGCTCGTCAAAGTTGACCTGGCCCAACTCGATATTCACCGACTCCGACTTGCGCATGCCCGAGCCATACAGGATCCCGATCACCGCTGCATCCCGCAGGCCCTGGGGGCGCGGGTCGGCGGCGCAGACCTCCATCAACTCACGAATCAATGTGCGCCGCAGGTTGCGGCCCTGGCTCAGCCGGGTGCCGGCCATGGCCTTGACCGAGCGCATCTTCAACAGGTGGTCCTGGCTGATCAGGCTCATGCGCCAGGCTTCGTTCATCACCCCGCGCACGGCGTTGACGTACAGCGAGGAGGTGTTCGGCGCATAACCGTCTTCCCGCAGCGCCGCCACCAGGGCCATGACGTGTTCGGGTTGCAGCAGGTGCCAGTCGATGTCTTCGAGGTTGATGTCTTCAAAGCCCAGGCGGTCGGCGGCGTCTTGCAGCACATAGCGCATGGTCAGCTGGCTGGAGGGTGCCAGGCGGGTGAGGTAGAGGGTCAGCGGGTCGCGGGTAGACTCAGTCAAGGTAGATCAGCCTTTGGATTAAATATGTCGACTAACCATCTGTTTAATCGACATATTTAGTGAATTGGCGAGCGCCGAGTCTAGCGCAGGTCAATCCATGGGGCTATTCCTGATCGTCTTCCGTCGGGGCTGGCGTCTGCTGCTGGCTCCAGTTGGTGTCCTGCTTCTGCATCAAGGCAAACCAGTGCTGGCGCATGAACGCCAGGTACGGTTTGGGCGCCTTGGCAAAATCCTCCTCGTCGCCATAACAGCCGGGAAGCGGCAGCTCGGTGCCCTGCTCCTTGTACTGGCTGACCAGCGCTTGCTGGGCGGCGATGCTGCAATCCTTGGGCAACGGCATGCCTTGCAGGGCGCCGGCGTCTTCATCCCACCAGCTGGCGCCATAGCGGTCGATGCCGCGCAGGCGGTACTTCTGCGACTTGCCGATGTGCATGATCAGCTTGAAATCATTGGGGCTGACATCGCTGGTGCAGGTACGGCTGTAACCCACCGTCACCTGGCTGATGCCGTCACCCAGCAGATCGGTAACCTTGGTGGCCTCGGTGTTGTAGTGCGCCCCGGCGTCGAACTCGCAATGCTGCACGTCGTCGTAGAGCATCCACACCCGCTTGGGCCGATCACCGTCGAGCAGGTACTGGGCCGCGTAGACAAAGGCCGACTGCGCGCCGTCGTCGTCGCGTTCGCTGACTTGCTCAGCGAGCACCAACAGGTTCTTGCCCTGTTTATCACTCCAGGTGAAGGCACCGACCTGTTTACCCCGCACTTCTATGCCATCGGGCACCTGGTCGATGGCCGTCAGTGCCACGCCGTCATCGGCCCGCACACTCGTGGCCCAGGCCACCGTCATTAACAATACCATCAACATTGGCCGTAAACGCTGCACGCTATTCATCCGACTGCCCTGGCAAGAGATGGCTTACTTTACCGGCACTTGCACGGCATTGCAGAGAAGATTGTTCAGGAATGAACCCGCGCGCGGGAAAACACCACTGCCCCGCCACACACCGCGAACACGGGGTTGTGCGCATTGATGTTGTTTACCTGAACCCTAGCTGTCTACCTGCCAGAAAAACGACTTTTTCATCTGCGTTTCATATTCGTTGAACATTTTTGCGCTTAATCTTGGCGGCACGACTTGAGAACGAACCGCACTTCGCAGGTTAACTCGTTGATTCCGCTTTACCTTTAAGCATTTTGGTCTTTACTCACGTAAGCCATGGAAGACCCACCGTCACCTGTCAGGACTCACGAATGAATGCCATGAATCCACGTTATTTTTAATCAGGCGCCTGCTTCTCCAGGCTGTTGATGACTGCTGTCTTTACGCTTCAAGTTGCTCTAACCCCCGAGGTAATGAATCTTTGAAACCCTACCCAATTCATTGCGTGTCGATCGTTATCCCGGTCTACAACGAACAAGAAAGCCTGCCTGAACTGCTGCGCCGCACCATGGCGGCCTGCAAGCAACTGGCCTACGAATACGAAATCGTCCTGGTGGACGACGGCAGCCGCGACAACTCCGCGCAATTGCTGGAAGACGCCGCCGCCCTCGAAGGCAGCAACGTGGTCGCGGTGATCCTCAACCGCAACTACGGCCAGCACGCCGCGATCATGGCCGGCTTCGAGCATTGCCGGGGCGACGTCGTGATCACCCTGGACGCCGACCTGCAAAACCCGCCGGAAGAAATCCCGCGCTTGGTCGAGCAGGCCGCCTTGGGCTACGACGTGGTTGCCACCGTGCGCAACAACCGCCAGGACTCAGCCTTCCGCCGCTGGCCGTCGCGCTTGATCAACCTCGCCGTACAACGCTCCACGGGCGTCGCCATGAGCGACTACGGCTGCATGCTGCGCGCTTACCGCCGCACCATCGTCGACGCGATGCTGGCCTGCCGCGAGCGCAGCACCTTCATCCCGATCCTGGCCAACAGCTTTGCGCGCCACACCACGGAAATCCTCGTGCATCACGCCGAGCGTGAACACGGCGAGTCCAAGTACAGCCCGATGCGCCTGATCAGCCTGATGTTCGACCTGCTGACCTGCATGACCACCACGCCATTGCGCCTGTTGAGCATCGTCGGTTTCAGCCTGGCGGCCCTCGGGATGCTGTTTGCGGTCGCATTGATCGTGCTGCGCCTGGCCTTCGGTGCCGGCTGGGCCGGTGACGGCATGTTCGTGCTGTTCGCCGTGCTGTTCGTGTTCACCGGTGGCCAGTTCATCGGCATGGGCCTCTTGGGTGAATACCTGGGCCGCATGTACAGCGATGTGCGGGCCCGCCCACGGTTCTTTATTGAAAAAGTGCTGCGCAACCAACCGGCAGCGCCGGCCGAGACCTTCACGGTCGACGGCCTGACCTCCTCCCACACCTCTACTTCTCCTTCCGATCAGGTTTCGTCATGAATTCAAAAGCTGTTGTCTTCGCTTACCACGATATTGGCTGTGCAGGCATCGAAGCCCTGCTCAATGCGGGTTACGAAATTGCTGCCGTGTTCACCCATGCCGATGACCCCAAGGAAAACAATTTCTACGGCTCCGTCGCGCAACTGTGCGCCCGCAACGGCATCCCGGTGCACGCCCCGGAAGACGCCAACCACCCACTGTGGATCGAGCGCATCGCCAAGCTGAACCCGGACTACATCTTCTCGTTCTACTACCGCAACCTGCTGAGCGAAGCCCTGCTGGCCACCGCCAAAAAAGGCGCGTTCAACCTGCACGGCTCGCTGCTGCCGCAATACCGTGGCCGCGCACCGGCCAACTGGGTGCTGGTCAACGGCGAAACCGAAACCGGCGTGACCCTGCACCGTATGGTCAAGCGTGCCGATGCCGGCGCGATCCTGGCCCAGCAGAAAGTCGTGATCGACCGCACCGACACCGGCCTGACCTTGCACGCCAAACTGCGTGACGCCACCACCAACCTGCTGCGCGACGCACTGCCACAACTGGCCCAAGGCAAGCTGACCGAAACCGCCCAAGACGAAAGCAAAGCCAGCTACTTCGGTCGTCGTACCGCAGCAGACGGCAAGCTGGACTGGAAAAAACCGGCTGAAGAACTGTTCAACCTGGTTCGCGCCGTTACCCAGCCTTACCCGGGTGCCTTCTGCGCCGTGGGCGAGCACAAGCTGATCGTCTGGAACGCTGAAGTCGTCAAAGGCAACGAAGGCCTGGCACCAGGCCGCGTGATCAGCGTCAACCCGCTGCGCATCGCCTGCGGCGAAGACTCCCTGGTGGTCAAGTTCGGCCAGCGCAACGAAAACGGCCTGTACCTGGCCGGCCCGTCCCTGGCGGATGAACTGGGCCTGGTGGACGGTTCCGTCCTGCGCGGTGCCGAGTCCGGCCGCAAGCCACGCCGCACCCGCGTGCTGATCCTGGGTGTGAACGGCTTTATCGGTAACCACCTGTCCGAGCGCCTGCTGCGTGACGACCGTTACGAAATCTACGGCCTGGACATTGGCTCCGACGCGATCGAGCGCCTGCGCAGCCACCCGAATTTCCACTATGTGGAAGGCGACATCAGCATCCACTCCGAGTGGATCGAGTACCACATCAAGAAGTGCGACGTGGTCCTGCCGTTGGTAGCCATCGCCACCCCGATCGAGTACACCCGCAACCCGTTGCGCGTCTTTGAACTGGACTTCGAAGAGAACCTGAAACTGGTTCGCTACTGCGTGAAGTACAACAAGCGCGTGATCTTCCCGTCGACGTCCGAAGTGTATGGCATGTGCCAGGACCAGTACTTCGACGAAGACACCTCCAACCTGGTGGTGGGCCCGGTCAACAAGCAGCGCTGGATCTACTCGGTCTCCAAGCAACTGCTGGACCGCGTGATCTGGGCCTACGGCGACAAAGGCCTGAAGTTCACCCTGTTCCGTCCATTCAACTGGATGGGCCCGCGCCTCGACCGCCTGGACTCGGCCCGTATCGGCAGCTCCCGCGCCATCACCCAGTTGATCCTGAACCTGGTGGAAGGCACGCCGATCCGTCTGTTCGACGGCGGCGAGCAGAAGCGCTGCTTCACTGACATCGCCGACGGCATCGAAGCCCTGGCCCGCATCATCGATAACGACAACGACAACTGCAACGGCCAGATCATCAACATCGGCAACCCGGAAAACGAAGCCAGCATCCGTCAGTTGGGCGAAGAACTGCTGCGTCAGTTTGAAGCTCACCCGCTGCGCAGCAACTTCCCTCCGTTTGCCGGTTTCCGCGACGTAGAGAGCAAGGCGTTCTACGGCACCGGTTACCAGGACGTGGCTCACCGCAAGCCAAGCATCGACAACGCCAAGCGCCTGCTGAACTGGGAGCCTACCGTCGAGATGAGCGAAACCATCGGCAACACTCTGGATTTCTTCCTGCGTGAAGCCATGCTCGAAATCGCGGACAAGCGTTGATGCAAGCGGGTCTACGCATCGACGTCGACACCTACCGAGGCACCCGCGAAGGGGTGCCAAGGTTGTTGGAGTCGCTCGACGAAGCCGGGGTCAAGGCGACCTTCTTCTTCAGCGTCGGGCCGGACAACATGGGGCGCCACTTGTGGCGCCTGATCCGCCCGCAATTCCTGTGGAAGATGCTGCGCTCCAACGCTGCCGGCTTGTACGGCTGGGACATTTTACTGGCCGGCACTGCCTGGCCGGGCAAACCCATCGGTCGCGACCTGGGGCATTTGATGCGCCAGGCCAAGGCTGCCGGGCATGAAGTCGGCCTGCACGCCTGGGACCACCATGGCTGGCAAGCCAACACCGGGCGTTGGAGCGATGCACAGCTGATCGAACAGATCCGCCGTGGCGTCGACACCTTGAGCGACATCCTCGGTGAGCGCATCGACTGCTCAGCCGCCGCCGGCTGGCGTGCCGATGAGCGCGTGGTGCAAGCCAAGCAACCGTTCAACTTCCGTTACAACAGCGATTGCCGTGGTACCAGCCTGTTCCGGCCAACCCTGGCGGATGGCAGTGCCGGCACGCCACAAATTCCGGTGGACATGCCGACCTTCGACGAAGTCGTGGGCCCGGTGGTGGCCGCCAAGGATTTCAACGCGTACATCCTCGACCGCTTCAAGCCGTCGAAGCTCAACGTCTATACGATCCACGCAGAAGTAGAAGGGATTCTGATGGCCAATGATTTTCGTCAGTTGCTCGCCCAGGCAGGGCAGCGCGGCATTCAATTCAAACCGTTGGGCGACCTGTTGCCCGCCGACCTGAGCACCCTGCCCCAGCAACAACTGGTGCGCGGTGCGCTGAGCGGCCGTGAAGGCTGGCTCGGAGTGCAAAAGGCATGATCCGGCGCTGGGCCCTGCCCCTGCTCCTGCTGGCTTTCGGGGTGTTCTACCTGATCCCGTTGGCCACCCATGGCCTATGGATTCCCGACGAAACCCGCTATGCGCAGATCAGCCAGGAAATGCTGCTGACCGGCAAATGGGCCTCGCCGCACTTCATGGGGATTCGCTACTTCGAGAAGCCTGCGGCCGGCTACTGGATGATCGCGCTGGGCCAGGCGATCTTCGGCCAGAACCTGTTCGGCGTGCGTTTCGCTTCGGCCTTGAGCACCGGTTTGAGCATCCTGCTGGTGTACTTCGTGGCCCGGCGTTTGTGGAACGACCCGCGCAAGAGCCTGGTCAGCGCCGTGCTGTACATGAGTTTCGTCAGCGTCGCGTTCCTGGCGGGCTATGCCAACCTCGATCCGCAGTTCACCTTCTGGGTCAATCTGACCGGCGCCGCGCTGTGGTTCTGTTTCGACAGCACCACGACCCGTGGCCGCTTGTGGTCGTGGGCCTTGCTCGGGTTCGCCTGTGGCATGGGCTTCATGACCAAGGGTTTCCTCGCCTGGTTGTTGCCGGTGTTGATCGCCCTGCCCTACATGTTCTGGCAGAAACGCTTCCGTGAACTGCTCACCTATGGCCTGGTGGCCGTGGCCGTGGCGATTCTCGTGAGCCTGCCCTGGGCCCTGATGGTGCATGCCCAGGAACCGGATTACTGGAACTTCTTCTTCTGGCACGAGCACATCCAGCGCTTTGCCGGCGACGATGCGCAACATGCCGAGCCGTTCTGGTACTACCTGCCGCTGCTGGTCGCGTTCAGCCTGCCGTGGATGGCGTTGCTGCCGTCCACCGTGAAACAGGCGTGGCTGGAAAAGCGCAGTGCCAACATCGGCTTCCTGCTGCTATGGCTACTGATGCCGCTGGCGTTCTTCAGCCTGGCCAAAGGCAAGCTGCCGTCCTACATCATGCCGTGCCTGCTGCCTCTGGCGTTGTTGATGGGGCATACCCTGGCAGACAAACTGGGCCAGGCCCGTGGCCGCGTATTGCGCATCAATGGCTGGCTGAACCTGATCATCGGCGTGCTGGGCCTGCTGGCCCTGACCTGGTTCCAGTTGAAGAAGCCGGTGTATGAGCACGGCCAGGAAACCCTGAGCCTGGTGCTGGTGTTCGTGTTCCTGTTCGGCTGGATCATCGCCAACCTGCTGCAAGCCGCCCGCCCGTTGCAGATGTGGGCCGCGCCGGTGGTTGGCAGTTGGTTGCTGGTGGCGCTGGTGCCGGCCGCGTTGCCGCACTCGGTGGTTTATAACAAGACCCCGGACCAGTTCATCATCGATCACCTCCAGGAACTGCAGCCGACCACTGCGTTGCTGAGCAACGACCTCGGCGCTGCATCGGCCTTGTCGTGGCGCCTGCAGCGGCCTGAAGTGATGCTCTACAACACCGTTGGCGAAGTGAAATACGGTATCGCCTTCCCGGACACCGCTTACCGCAAGATCGATGCCGCCAGCGTCCAGCAATGGATGAGCGATGCGCGCAAACAAGGCTCGGTGGGCGTGGTGATGCGGGTCAAAGGTGACGACGAACGCCAGGAAGTTGACCTGCTGCCTAAAGACGGCAAGCGTTACGAGCAGGGCAATATCGTGATTTTGATCTACCCGCAGAGCGCGCCATGACCACTCTGCTGCTGTTGTTAGGTGCCTGCCTGCTGACCTGCATGGGCCAGGTGTCCCAGAAGTTTGCCGTGGAAGGCTGGCGTGACCAGCCCGACGGCTGGGCCTTGAAGTTGCGCTCGCCGTGGCTGTGGTCGGCGCTGGTGTGCCTGGGCCTGGGTTTGCTGGTGTGGCTGCTGGTGCTGCAACGCCTGGAAGTCGGCATCGCCTACCCGATGCTCAGCCTCAACTTTGTACTGGTCACCCTGGTGGCGCGCTTTGTGTTCCATGAACACATCGATGGCCGCCACTGGTTCGGTGTGCTGCTGGTGATTGCCGGTGTGGTGCTGCTGGGGCGTCAGGTATGAGTCGCGCTCGCGGTTTTGCCCTGGCCCTGGGCAGCGTTGCGTTGGTCAGCGGTGCCCAGTTGGGCATGCGCTGGAGCATGACGCGCCTGCCGCTGCCCGCTGAATGGCTGACAGCACTCAACACCGGCGCCATCGACCTCGGCGCGCTGGGCTTGGTGATCCTGGCGATCATCGCCTATGCCCTGTCGATGCTCTGCTGGCTCGGCGCCCTGAAAGATTTGCCGCTGGGGCGCGCCTACTCGCTGCTCAGCATCAGCTACGCGTTGGTGTACCTGCTGGCTGCCAGCCTGCCGGTCTTCAACGAACATTTTTCCGTTTCAAAAACTGCGGGGGTGGCCTTGGTCATTCTCGGAGTCCTGACTATCAACTCTCGTCGTGCTAGCACTACAAGTCCCAGGAATGCCCCATGAAAATCAGTGTATTTGGTAGTGGTTACGTCGGTCTGGTGCAGGCCACTGTATTGGCCGAAGTCGGTCACGATGTCATCTGCATGGACGTAGACGAGAACAAGGTCAAGTTGCTGCAACAGGGCCACGTGAGCATTTTCGAGCCGGGCCTGGCGGCGATGGTCAAGGAAAACCTCGAAGGCGGACGCCTGACGTTTACCTATGACGAAAAACTCGCGGTCGAACACGGCGAAGTGCTGTTCATCGCCGTGGGCACGCCTTCGGACGAAGACGGCTCGGCCGACTTGAAATACGTGCTGTCGGTAGGCGATGCGGTGGCCCGTCACCGGATCGATCCAGTGATCCTGGTGGAAAAATCCACCGTGCCTGTCGGCACCGGCGACACCTTGCGCGCCCACATGGAAAAAGCCTTGCGCGTTGCGGGCCGCCACCTGGACTTCGATATCGTCTCCAACCCGGAATTCCTCAAGGAAGGCTCGGCCGTTGCCGACTGCCGCCGCCCGGACCGTATCGTCATCGGTTGCGAACGCGAAGAAGTGCGCGAGGTGATGCGCGAACTGTATGCACCGTTCAACCGCAACCACGACCGCATCATCTTCATGGACCTGCGCAGCGCCGAACTGACCAAGTACGCTGCCAACTGCATGCTGGCCACCAAGATCAGCTTCATCAACCAGATCGCCGAACTGGCCGAACACCTGGGCGCCGACATCGAAGCCGTGCGCCTGGGCATCGGTGCCGACTCGCGTATCGGCTACCACTTTATCTACCCGGGATGCGGTTATGGCGGTTCGTGCTTCCCCAAGGACATGCGTGCCCTGATCCACAGCGCAAAAGCGGCCAACTGCTCCAGCGACCTGCTGGAGGCCGTGGAAGCCATCAACCAGCGCCAGAAGAGCAAGCTGTTCGAGCGTGCCAACGCGTTCTTCAAGGGTGACCTGCGGGGCAAAACCTTCGCCTTGTGGGGCCTGGCGTTCAAACCCAACACCGACGACATGCGCGACGCACCCAGCCGGGTGCTGATGGAAGCCCTGTGGGCTGCCGGCGCCAATGTGCGGGCGTTCGACCCGGAAGCCATGCAGGAAACCCAGCGTATTTACGGCGATGACCCGCGCCTGATGCTGATGGGTACCCCGGAATCGACCTTGAGCGGCTCCGACGCCTTGATCATTTGCACCGAATGGCAGCAGTTCAAGGCACCGGACTTCGACTTGATCCAGCAGCGCCTGAAAACCCCGGTGATCTTCGACGGTCGCAACCTGTACGACGGCGAGCGCCTGGCGCGCAAAGGCATCCAGTACTTCCCGATGGGCCGCGGCGAATCCTGCCAGTTGCCGATCCCCCAGCAAAACTGGGCGCCTCAGGCCGAGGAAGCCTAAGACGTGGACAAAGTTCATCCGCCCCTGCTCAACCCGACGATCCGCCGACACTCATGGGTACTGGGGCTACTGGCACTGATCCTGTTTGTCGCGGGCAACTGGAACCAGGCCATCATCGGCTTTGATTCGCGCTTCGTGCTGTTCGCCCAGGAGCTGCTGCGCCATGGGCCGGGGTTCTTCCCGACAACGTACGGGCAACCTTATGCCGATTACCTGGCCACCTCGACGCTGATGACCTGGCTGCTGTCCCTGCCCCTGGGGCAGGTCACCAGCCTGACGGCCTGGCTGCCAACGGCCATTGCTTCGGCGCTGATCGTGGTGCTGATCTACCGCCTGACCGCGCCCTACTCCCGGCGCTGGGCGTTGCTGAGCATTGCGGCGCTGCTGCTCAGCAGTACCTTCATCAGCGAAACCCGCGCAGTGTCCCTCGACCAGATGCTGGCCGCCGTGGCCCTGGCGGTGTTTTACCTGGGTTATGCCCATGACCATTTCGGCGCCTGCCGTCGTCTGCATTGGCTGTTTCTGCTGCTGATCCTGGGGTTCGCGATCCGTGGGCCGATCGGCCTGGTAATTCCCACGGGCATGTTGTGCAGCTATTACCTGATCAATCGTCAATGGCGGCAGCTGTTCAGTTTTGGCCTGTTGGCGTTGGCGTTGCTGGCAGCGTGCGTCGGCCTGCTGTTGCTGCTGGCCAAGCTCAGCGGTGGTGAAACCTTCATGCAGGACGTGATCCGCATGCAGTTCCTCGGCCGCATGGACGGTACCGAAGGCTCCGGTAGCGTGCTGTATTACTTCAGCAGTTCACTGGGCAACTACGCGCCGGCGTACCCGCTGGCCGTGCTGGCACTGCTTGCGGTGGCGGCTGGCGGTCGCGAGGACAAAGGTCCTGCGCTGAAACTGGTGCTGTACTGCCTGGCCGCCGGCTTGATCGTGATGGTCGGCTTGTCGGTGCCCCAGGCGAAAAAGGCCCGCTATGTGCTGCCGATGCTGCCCATGGCGGCGATCATCGCGGCGTATCCATTCCAGGTAGCACGGGGAAAACTGTTCGCCGGGCTGCGCTGGCTGATGCTGGCGCTGTGGACGGTGATTCCGGGGCTACTGATCGCAGGTTTGTTCGTGGCGCGTCATCGCTTTCCCGAGCAGATTGGCAGCCTCAATCCGGTGTTCGGGATCCTGATTGCACTCCAGACGCTGACCTTGGGCTTTTTGTTCAACCGGCGCCTTCGCTACCTGGGGCCGGCCTTCTCCGCGGTACTTGCGGTGTGGCTGGCGTATATCGTGATGGTCGAACCCCTGGAACGCCGCCTGTACGACACGCGCACCTTTACCCTCCAGGCCCATGCGCTGACCCAGCAGCAACCGGCGCCGCTGGTACTGCATGCGCTCGGAAAGGACGCCAAGGCCATCAAGTTCATGGTCAACCTCGATTGCGACCGGGTACCGTTGTTTACCCAGTTGCCCGCCGACCTGGCACCGATCCAGGCACCGGCCTGGCTGATCATGAGCCAGTCGGACTATGAGGCGTTAAGCGACCCGCGCTTTCGCTCACTGCAACCGGTGCTGACTGGCCAGTTCGACAAGAACCCCTATGTGCTGCTGCATTTGATCAAAACAGCGCAACCTTGATACTGGGTGCGGGATAAGCGGCGTAGACCGCTTATCCCTCGCCAGTACTTTCCGTAGTTATACGTCCAAGTGCACGTAAGAAACTTCTTTCTCCATTCAACTTTGAAACTTTCCAGATATTAACTATCGAGAAAGATCCTACGCACCTATCCGCAACTACCGATGCAACATCCCTTCCCGCTACATGTCCCCGACTGTAGACTCGCCTGCCAAGTGAGTTAATTAATTACTACCTGCCAGTTATTTTCAGAGCCTCAAAGGCTTGGTGTAGGGCCTTCCTGTGACTATCTCTAGAAAAACGAAGAGCGTAGCAGTAAGCCATCAAGACTTATCCCGCTTTAAATAAACAGCCGCAATAACAATAAATAAGTTTTAAACAGCAATTAGCCCTGCCGTTTATTTCATTTAGAGGAATCTTCTGTGTCCGACCATCGATTGCCCGCCCCCTCAATCTCTGAAGCTGTTGCGTGTTTATCTCTGGACAAAGTAAATGTGGGTTACCTCCCGTTACCCAAACTGGATCGGCTCATGGGATTGCGCGATGCACTGGTAGTACTCAAGGGGCCTCTGGCCAACGATCCGTCACTGCGGGAAAACCTACAGAACCTGCTGATCAACGAGGAAACCAATGATCGGGTGCTGGGCAAGATCAGCAGCCACCTGCCGCCGCCAACCCGGCTGATACCCTTTGGCTAGGTCGGTTAACTGCAAAAATACTGCACTTGATCGGCATTAATATGCAATTGCAGCAACCTTGTCCGATGGGCACACTGCACAGGTTCCTCCCCCAAATGCAGGAACTGTTTTTTTGAAGGGCTTTTCCGGGAAACCAGGCAAGCCTTTTTTTTCGCCCGCTTTTTATGGATCGTCTGTCAATGCTCGCTCGCTGGTTACCTGCTGCCATCAATACCCGCCCTGCCGAATGGAGCCGTGCCGCCATCGGCATGTCCCTGGGCACTTTGTTCAGTGTTTGGGTGTGCGCCCAAGTGTTTGGCATGGAGGTGGCCTTGCACCTCATAGGCCCGCTGGGAGCCTCGGCGGTTCTGCTGTTTGCCGTGTCATCCGGAGCATTGGCCCAGCCCTGGTCGATTATTGGCAGCTACCTGTGTGCCGGGGTCGTTGCCCTGCTGGTGGCGCGGGTGCTGGGACGTACGTTGGGCAGCGCGTGCCTGGCGGCCGGGATGACGGTCATGCTGATCTGCTGGCTGCGCTGCCTGCACCCGCCGGCAGGCGGGCTGGCGATGAGCCTGGTGTTGGCTGATCCCGCATCGATTTCCATCGGCTGGCACGAACTGGGCGCCGTGATGCTGGGCGCTGCTGCCCTGCTGGCCTGCGCCCTGGCCTATAACAACGCAACGCGCACGCGATACCCCAAGGGAGCCAGCGAACCCACTGCACCGAACTTCCTGCCAACGGCCATCGAAAACCCCGGCATCAGCGCCGAAGACCTCAAGCAGGCACTGGCCGAGCGCGAGCAGTTCCTGGACGTGACGCAGCAGGAGCTGGAAGAACTGATCCAGGCCAGCGAGCGGTATGCGCGGCGGCGGACGATCGGCGCGGTTTTCCAACGTTAGGGCCAGCATCGTCCCTAGGGCATAAATGCAAAAACGACCTGCATGATTCCGACTTGTACTGGGCAAATTTGCACTGTTACGATCGCGAGATGGTTCGCCCGCGAACATCTTGATAAAGAACAATAAAAGCAGGGAGTTAGAGATGACTGCTCAGGTTTCATCCGAGGCAAGCAGCGCCGGGGTCGTGCACGACGAGGTCCTGGCGCAGGTACGCAACCACATAGGCCACCTGACCCTCAATCGCCCCGCCGGCCTTAACGCCATTACCCTGGACATGGTCCGTAGCCTCAGCCGGCACTTGCAGGCCTGGGAGGACGACCCAGCGGTGCATGCCATCGTGTTGCGCGGCGCAGGTGAAAAAGCCTTTTGCGCCGGTGGCGACATTCGCTCGCTTTACGACAGCTTCAAGAGCGGCGACACACTCCACGAAGATTTCTTCGTCGAGGAATACGCCCTCGACCTGGCCATCCACAACTACCGCAAACCGGTCCTGGCGCTGATGGACGGCTTCGTCCTCGGCGGCGGCATGGGCCTGGTACAAGGCGCCGACCTGCGGGTGGTCACTGAACGCAGCCGCCTGGCAATGCCTGAAGTGGCCATCGGTTACTTCCCTGACGTAGGCGGCAGCTATTTCCTGCCGCGTATTCCCGGCGAACTGGGGATCTACCTCGGCGTGACCGGCGTGCAGATTCGCGCGGCCGACGCCCTGTATTGCGGGCTTGCAGACTGGTACCTCGACAGCGCCAGGTTAACCGAGCTCGATCAGCGGCTCGACCGCCTGACATGGCACGACTCACCGCTCAAGGATCTACAGGGCGTGCTGGCCAGCCTTGCCGTGCAGCAACTGCCTGCCCCCCCACTGGCGGCGCTGCGCCCGGCCATCGACCACTTCTTTGCCTTGCCGGATGTGCCGAGCATCGTCGAGCAATTGCAGCAAGTCACGGTTGCCGACAGCCATGACTGGGCACTGACCACCGCAAGCCTGATGCAAACCCGCTCGCCCCTGGCCATGGCCGTGACCCTGCAGATGCTGCGCCGCGGGCGCCACCTGCCACTGGAGCAGTGCTTTGCCTTGGAGTTGCACCTGGATCGCCAGTGGTTCAGCCGTGGCGACCTGATCGAAGGCGTGCGCGCCCTGCTGATCGACAAGGACAAAACCCCTCGCTGGAACCCTCCAACCCTCCAGGCGCTGGAGGCTGATCATGTCGAAAGCTTCTTCCGCGACTTCGACAAGAACGGGAACTAAGCCATGCAAGATATTGAATTTACTGAAGAACAAGTAATGATCCGCAACATGGCCCGGGACTTTGCCCGTGGCGAAATCGCGCCCCACGCCCAGGCCTGGGAAAAAGCCGGCTGGATCGATGATGGGTTGGTCGCCAAGATGGGCGAACTGGGTTTACTGGGCATGGTCGTGCCCGAAGAATGGGGCGGCACCTATGTCGACTACGTGGCCTACGCCTTGGCGGTGGAAGAGATTTCCGCCGGTGACGGCGCCACCGGCGCGCTGATGAGTATCCATAATTCAGTGGGTTGCGGGCCAATCCTCAACTACGGCTCACAAGCACAAAAGGAAACCTGGCTGGCGGAACTGGCCAGCGGCCAGGCCATTGGGTGCTTCTGCCTGACCGAACCCCAGGCCGGTTCCGAAGCGCACAACCTGCGCACCCGCGCCGAACTGCGGGACGGCCAATGGGTGATCAACGGCGCCAAGCAATTTGTCAGCAACGGCAAGCGCGCCAAGCTGGCGATCGTGTTTGCGGTGACCGACCCGGACCTGGGCAAGAAAGGCATCTCGGCGTTCCTGGTGCCCACCAACACCCCGGGCTTCGTGGTGGACCGCACCGAACACAAGATGGGCATTCGAGCCTCCGACACCTGCGCCGTCACCCTCAACCAATGCACCGTGCCCGAAGCCAACCTGCTGGGCGAACGCGGCAAAGGCCTGGCCATCGCCCTGTCTAACCTCGAAGGCGGGCGCATCGGGATTGCCGCCCAGGCGCTGGGCATCGCCCGTGCCGCCTTTGAAGCGGCGCTGGCCTACGCCCGTGACCGCGTGCAGTTCGACAAGGCGATCATTGAGCATCAGAGCGTGGCGAATATGCTGGCCGACATGCAAACCCGCCTGAATGCGGCGCGCCTGCTGATCCTGCACGCCGCGCGGTTGCGCAGTGCGGGCAAGCCGTGCCTGTCGGAAGCGTCCCAGGCCAAACTGTTCGCGTCGGAAATGGCCGAGAAGGTGTGCTCGTCGGCGATGCAGATCCATGGGGGTTATGGGTATCTGGAGGATTACCCGGTGGAGCGTTATTACCGGGATGCGCGGATTACCCAGATTTACGAGGGCACCAGCGAGATTCAGCGGATGGTGATTGCCAGAGAGTTGAAAAACTACCAGCTGTAACAGGTATTTCGCAGAACCCATGTGGGAGCGGGCTTGCTCGCGAAGGCGGTGTGACAGTCACCAGATGTATCGACTGATCCACCGCCTTCGCGAGCAAGCCCGCTCCCACATTTTTGATCTTCAGCGTTTCAAGAGAGTGTTTACTTGTCCTTGAACTCCGGCGAACGCTTGGCCACAAACGCCGCCATGCCTTCCTTCTGATCCAGTGTGGCAAACGCCGCATGGAACACCCGGCGCTCAAAGCGCACGCCTTCCGACAGGCTCACTTCAAACGCGCGGTTGACGCTTTCCTTGACCATCATGCTGATGGGCACCGAT
Organism: Pseudomonas sp. SED1; assembly: GCF_034044025.1. Classification (NCBI taxonomy): domain Bacteria; kingdom Pseudomonadati; phylum Pseudomonadota; class Gammaproteobacteria; order Pseudomonadales; family Pseudomonadaceae; genus Pseudomonas; species Pseudomonas sp. SED1. The sequence goes on along the minus strand of NZ_JAXCIS010000109.1, from coordinate 5,558 downwards.
TTGCTGGCGATCAGGGTCGCGACCTTAAGTGCCTCATCCAGCAATTCATCCGCTGGCACGATCCGCGCAACAATCCCGCAGCGCTCCGCTTCCACGGCATCGATAAAGCGCCCGGTCAGGCACATTTCCATGGCCTTGGCCTTGCCCACGGCGCGGGTCAGGCGCTGGGTGCCGCCCATGCCCGGCAGCACACCGAGGTTGATTTCCGGCTGGCCAAACTTGGCGTTGTCACCGGCCAGGATGAAGTCGCACATCAAGGCCAGTTCACAACCACCGCCCAGGGCGAAGCCGTTGACCGCGGCGATGATCGGCTTGCGGCGGTTGGCCACGCGATCGCTGTCGCTGAACAGGTCGTCGAGGTAGATCTGCGGGTAGGTCAGCTCGGCCATTTCCTTGATGTCGGCGCCGGCGGCAAAGGCCTTTTTCGAGCCAGTGAGCACGATGCAGCCGATTTCCGGGTTGGCTTCGAGGCTGTCCAGCGCCTGGTTCAGCTCGCTGACCAGCTGCGCGTTCAGGGCGTTCAGCGCTTGCGGGCGATTGAGGGTGATCAGCCCCACACGGCCCTGGACGTCCAGCAAAATGGTTTCGTAACTCATAGATACTCCTCAGAGATTGCGTGAAATGACCATGCGTTGAATATCGCTGGTGCCTTCGTAAATCTGGCAGACCCGCACATCGCGGTAGATCCGCTCCAGGGGAAAGTCGCTCAGGTAACCGTAACCGCCGAGGGTTTGCAAGGCTGCCGAGCAGACCTTTTCGGCCATTTCCGAAGCAAACAGCTTGGCCATGGACGCCTCCACCAGCGCCGGCTTGCCGCTGTCACGCAGGGCGGCGGCGTAATGCACCATCTGCCGGGCGACTGCGATTTGGGTCGCCATGTCTGCCAGGCGGAAGGCCACGGCCTGGTGCTCGATGATCGGCTTGCCAAAGCTTTCCCGCTCGCGGGCGTAATCCCGAGCGGCCTCAAACGCCGCCCGCGCCATGCCCACCGCTTGCGAAGCAATGCCGACGCGCCCGCCTTCGAGGTTGGCCAGGGCGATCCGGTAGCCTTCGCCCTCTTCACCCAAACGGTTGGCCACCGGCACCTTCAGGTCTTCAAACAGAATCTGGCAGGTGTCGGAGGCGTGCTGGCCGAGTTTGTCCTCGACCCGCGCCACGCTGTAGCCCGGCGAGTCGGTGGGCACGATAAAGGCGCTGATACCGCGCTTGCCGGCAGCCGGATCGGTAACCGCAAACACAATCACGATCCCGGCGTTTTGCCCGGAGGTGATGAACTGTTTGCAGCCGTTGAGCACGTAATGATCGCCCTCCAGACGGGCCCGGGTTTTCAGGCCGCTGGCATCGGAACCGGCCTGGGGCTCGGTCAAGGCAAACGCCCCGAGCATCGCCCCGCTGGCCAAGGGCTTGAGGAACTGTTCTCTCTGTTGATCGTTGCCGAACTTGAGGATCGGCACGCAGCCCACCGAGTTGTGCACGCTCATGATGGTCGAGCAGGCACCGTCGCCCGCGGCAATCTCTTCCAGGGCCATGGCGTAGGCCAGGTAGCCGGTGTCGCAACCGCCCCACTGTTCCGGGACCAGCATGCCGAAAAAGCCCAACTCGGCCATTTCGCCAATGGCTTCCTTGGGAAAGCGATGCTCGCGGTCCCACTCGGCGGCGAACGGCTTGAGCCGTTCCTGGGCAAATTGCCGGGCGGCTTCGCTGATTTGCAGTTGTTCGTCATTCGGGAGCATAGGTGTTCCTTAGTACAGGCATTCAACGGCCATGGCCGTGGCTTCACCGCCGCCGATGCAGATCGCCGCAACGCCGCGCTTGAGGCCTTTCTGGCGCAGGGCCGAGAGCAGGGTCACCAGGATCCGTGCGCCGGACGCGCCGATCGGATGGCCCAGGGCGCAGGCGCCGCCGTGGATGTTGACCTTGCTGTGGGGAATTTCCAGCTTGCTCATGGTCACCAGGCTGACCACGGCAAAGGCTTCGTTGATTTCAAACAGGTCGACTTCGTCGAGGTTCCAGCCGGTCTTGCTCATCAGCTTGCGGATCGCCCCCACCGGCGCGACCGGGAACAGGCCTGGCTCATCGGCAAACGCCGCATGACCATGGATCACCGCAAGCGGCTTGAGGCCGCGCTTCTGCGCTTCAGATTCGCGCATCAGCAGCAACGCCGCCGCACCATCGGAAATCGAACTGGAGTTGGCCGCCGTCACCGTGCCGCCTTCGCGGAAGGCCGGCTTCAAGGCGGCGATCTTGTCCAGCTTGGCTTTTGGTGGTTGCTCGTCGTGAGTGATGGTTTTCTGTTCCTTGCCGACGGTGACCTGCACCGGGACGATTTCGGCGATGAAGTTGCCGTCGGTGATCGCCTGTTGCGCACGGGTCAGGGAGGCAATGGCAAACGCGTCCTGGGCTTCACGGGAAAAGCCGTTGTGCTCGGCGCAGTCTTCGGCAAAGTTGCCCATCAGGCGGCCCTTGTCGTAGGCGTCTTCAAGGCCGTCGAGGAACATGTGGTCGAGCACCCGGCCGTGGCCCATGCGGTAACCGCTGCGGGCGCGGTCCAGCAGGTACGGCGCGTTGGACATGCTCTCCATGCCACCGGCGATAACCACCTCCACACTGCCCGCCAGCAACGAGTCATGGGCCAGGATCGTGGCTTCCATGCCCGAACCGCACATCTTGTTGAGGGTGGTGCACCGGGTCGATTTATCCAGGCCGGCGCCGAGAGCGGCCTGACGCGCAGGCGCCTGACCGAGGCCGGCGGGCAGCACGCAACCGAACAGCACTTCATCCACGGCATCGGTGGCGATACCGGCACGCTCGACCGCTGCACGAATCGCCGCAGCCCCCAGTTGCGGGGCGGTCAGGCCCTTGAGGTCGCCCTGGAACCCGCCCATTGGGGTGCGTACTGCGCTGACAATAACGATGGGATCAGTCATGAAAATCTCCTTATTTGGCTGCCATGCGCAAGGCACCGTCGAGACGGATCACCTCGCCGTTGAGCATGCTGTTTTCAATGATATGCCGCACCAGCGCGGCGTACTCGCCTGGCTTGCCCAGGCGCGGCGGGAATGGCACGCCGGCGGCGAGGGACTCGCGCACTTCCGGGGTCATGCCGGCCATCATCGGTGTTTCGAAAATGCCGGGGGCAATGGTCATCACCCGAATTCCGTAGCGCGCCAGTTCACGGGCGGCAGGCAGGGTCAGGCTGGCGATCGCGCCCTTGGAGGCGGCATAGGCGGCCTGGCCAATCTGGCCGTCAAACGCGGCCACTGATGCGGTGTTAATGATCACCCCGCGCTCGCCATCCGCATTTGCCTCGGTTTCAGCTATAGCCGCCGCAGCCAGGCGCAGCAGGTTGAAACTGCCGATCAGGTTGACGTTGATCACCTGGGCGAAGTTGGCCAGAACGTGAGGGCCATTTTTGCCAAGGATTTTCTCGCCGCGAACCACACCGGCGCAGTTGACCAGCCCATGCAAACCACCAAAGGCCGCCACCGTGGCCTGCACTGCCGCTTCCGCCGCGGCTTCCTGGCTGATATCGGCGACCACGCTTCGCGCTTGCTCACCGAGCTTTACAGCCTGGGCGGCGACTGCGTCGGCGTTCAGGTCCACCAGCATCACCTTGGCACCGGCTGCTACGAGCATCTCGGCCGTTGCCGCGCCGAGGCCTGAAGCGCCGCCGCTGACCAGAAAAACCTTGTTCTCAATCTGCATCACTGTTTCCTTGAAGAATGGGTCACGCCGTGGCCGCCTGGGCCTTGGCAATTTCCTGATTACGCAAAATGAAGCGTTGCAGCTTGCCGCTCGGGGTCTTGGGCAGCTCGCTGACAAATTCGATTTCCCGTGGGTACGAGTGAGCCGCCAGGCGCTTGCGCACGTGCTGGCGCAGCTCCTCGGCCAGGGCTGGCTCGGCACGGTATTGCTCGCTGAGCACCACAAAGGCTTTGACGATCTCGGTGCGTTCCGGGCATGGCTTGCCCACCACTGCCGCCTCCACCACCGCCGGATGCTCGATCAACGCACTTTCCACATCGAATGGGCCGACGCGGTAACCGGAAGTGGTGATCACATCGTCACTGCGCCCGACAAAGCTGATGCTGCCATCGGGGTTCAGCTCCACGGTGTCGCCGCTGAGGTAGTACTTGTCGACGAAGGCTTTGGTCTTGACCCCGTCGTAGCCGGCGAACCAGCACATCGGAGATTGTTCGCGGTCGATGGCGAGGATGCCTGGTTGGCCGGCGGGCAGTTCCTGATGGTTGTCGTCCAGCACCACGATGCGGTGGCCTGGCGAGGCAAAGCCGGCAGAGCCGACGTGCACCGGGTGTTCCAGGCCGTGGTGATTGCACAGCACCATGCCCAATTCGGTCTGGCCATAGTGGTCGTGGATGGTCACGCCGAGGTTGTCGGCAAACCAGCGGATCACTTCCGGGTTCAACGGCTCGCCGGCGCTGCTGACAATGCGCAGCTTGCCCTTGATCGACTTGGCGAACTGCTCGCCGCCGGCGATCAGCATGCGATAGGCCGTGGGCGATCCGGTGAGGTTGGTGATCCCGTACTTGTTGATGACGCGGCAGGTGCTTTCGAGGGTGAACGGGCCGTCGTAGAAGGTGATCGGGTGGCCCATGGACAAGGGGCCGGTCACGCCGAAATAGATGCCATAGGCCCAGCCCGGATCGGCGACGTTCCAGAATGCGTCTTCGGGGCGCAGGTCGACGGCGTCGCGGGTGTAGCTCTGGAAAGCCACGATTGCCTTGAGCGGTACTGCCAGGGATTTCGACGGGCCGGTGGTGCCGGAGGTGAACATCAGCAGGAACGGGTCGTCGGCGCCCAGCAATACGGGTTCACAGGTGTTGGAATAGTTGGGCAGTTCGGCCCAGAAGCTGAAATCGCCGCGCACGATGCCTTCGCCGTTGGGGCCGGCGACGGTGACGATGGTTGGGCAGTCGGCCACTTCATTGAGCTTGGGACGGTTGACCGCGTCGGTCACCACCAGCGCGGCGCCGGAGCTGTTGAGGCGGTGTTCGATGGCTTTGGGGCCGAAGGCGGTGAACAGCGGTTGATAGACCGCGCCGATGCGCCAGGTGGCGAGTACCACTATCAGTAACTCGGCGGTGCGTGGCAGGAGGCCTGCTACCTTGTCGCCGCGATTGACGCCCTGGGCCAGGAGGAAGTTGGCGAAGCGGGCGGCCTGGTGTTGCAATTGGGTGAAGGTGGACGTGGCGCTGCGGCCGTCCTTGCCCTCCCAGAACAGCGCGATGCGGCCGGGTAAGGCGTGGCGGTCGCAGCATTCGACGCAGGCGTTGAGGGCCTGCAGGTTGCCCGACAAGGCGGCGTCGACGGTGTGTTGGTAGTTGAACTGGGTGGTGGCAGCCGAGTAATCACGCATCGCTTCAAATCCCTGTGTGGTTTTTATTTTTAGGATGGGTACGTAGACCGGTGAAATAGTCGCTCTAGAGCGGTGGGTGGGCAATGGTCAAAGCTTTCAACTTGGTTGACTGGTTTGGCCAATGGGGTTTTGTTTTTTGGGTGAGGTTTGGGTGTATATCCGTTATTTGGGTAACGGCTTC
>NZ_JAXCIS010000108.1:0-388 GCF_034044025.1 Pseudomonas sp. SED1 | reverse complement strand
GTTCGCTTTTGCTGTTGCTCTACAACACTCAAGCCTCCCGGCCGACTTGCTTCTCTGTAGGAGCGAGCTTGCTCGCGAAAAACCTGAGACCGCCGCGTTCATCCAGAATGCCCACGTCATCGTTAACGACCTTCGCGAGCAAGCTCGCTCCTACAGTGGATCGTGCCCGCCTTTGATTTTGCTGTTGCTTCACCACACTCAAGCCTCCCGGCCGGCTTGCTTCTCTGTAGGAGCGAGCTTGCTCGCGAAAAACCTGAGACCGCCGCGTTGAATCAGGATGCCCACGTCATCGTTAACGACCTTCGCGAGCAAGCCCGCTCCCACATTTGAACCGCGTTCGCTTTTGCTGTTGCTCTACAACACTCAAGCCTCCCGGCCGGCTTGCTTC
>NZ_JAXCIS010000107.1:0-8172 GCF_034044025.1 Pseudomonas sp. SED1 | reverse complement strand
GTGTTGATAGCTACATCTTCAAACGGGACCGACTACTGCCATGACCGAAGACACCATCAAACGCCGCGCCAAAGGCCTCGACCGGGCGTTCGATATCCTCGATTTCCTCAAGGAAATCGGCCAGCCCCTGCGCCCGAATGATATCGCCAGCGGCATCGGCAGCCCCAAATCCACGGTCTACGAACTGGTGGCCTCGCTGCTGGAACGGCGCATCCTCGAAACCGTCGGCAAGGACGGTCACGTCTACCTCGGCCGTCAGCTGTACTTCCTCGGCCAGGCCCACCTGCGCCATTTCGACCTGACCCGCGAAGCCGACCACGCCCTGCAGGAAATCGTCAGCCAGACCCACGAAACCGCCCAGATGTGCCTGCTCAATGGCCGCAAATACACCGTGGCCCTGATGCGTGAAGGCGAGCGGCATTTCCGCATTTCCTCAGACATCGGCGAGAACGCGCCCATCCCCTGGACCGCCTCCGGCCGCCTGCTGCTGGGCCACCTGAGCGACCAGCAAATCATCGACCTGATCGACTACGACGACTTCATCCTCCCGGACGGTCAGCGCCTGCCTCTGGAAACCTTCCTCGGGCAGATCCGCCAGGCCACCCTCGACGGATTCTTCTCCTTCGACAGCGTCGCCGACACCTTTACCCATTGCTTTGCCGCCCCGGTTCGGGACGCGCAAGGCATCAGCATTGCGACCCTGTGCATCGTCGCCCCACGGGCCGATGCCATCAAAAACTACAACGACTATCGCCGGGTGCTGATCGACAGCGCGAACAACCTGGCCCGTCGCATCAACGAATAGGAAACCCTTATGTCTGCCTTCAATGCCGTTGAAAAAGGTGCCGCCCCGGTCGGTGCGCACTTGGTCCGTGACGTCAGCCTGCCGGCCCTGGTGCTGCACCGCGATGCCCTGGAGCACAACATCCGCTGGATGCAGGATTTCGTCAGCAACAGCGGCGCGCAACTGGCGCCCCACGGCAAGACCAGCATGATGCCGGCGTTGTTCCAGCGGCAGATCGAGCAGGGCGCCTGGGGCATCACCCTGGCCAACGCCGTGCAGACCCGCGCCGCGTATGCCGGTGGTGTTCGCCGGGTGTTGATGGCCAACCAACTGGTGGGCGCGCCGAACATGGCGCTGATCGCCGACCTGCTGGCCGACCCTGAATTCGACTTCCACTGCATGGTCGACCACCCGGACAATGTGGCCGACCTGGGGTTGTTCTTTGCCGCCCGCGGCTTGCGCCTGAACGTGATGATCGAATACGGCGTGGTCGGCGGCCGTTGCGGTTGCCGCACCGAACAGCAGGTGCTCGACCTGGCCAAGGCAATCAAGGCCCAGCCGGCGCTCGCCCTCACCGGCATCGAAGGTTACGAAGGAGTGATCCACGGCGAGCACGCCATCAGTGGCATCCGCGAATTCGCCGCCTCCCTGGTACGCCTTGCCGTCGACCTGCAAAACAGCGGCGCCTTTGACCTTGGCAAGCCGATCATCACCGCCTCGGGTTCCGCCTGGTACGACCTGATCGCCGAATCCTTCGAAGCCCAGAACGCCGCTGGCCGCTTCCTCAGCGTATTGCGCCCGGGTAGCTACGTGGCTCACGACCATGGCATCTACAAAGAAGCGCAGTGCTGCGTACTCGACCGTCGCAGCGACCTCAACGAAGGCCTGCGCCCGGCGCTGGAAGTCTGGGCGCATGTGCAGTCGCTGCCGGAGCCAGGCTTCGCGGTGATCGCCCTGGGCAAGCGCGACGTTGCCTACGACGCCGGCCTGCCGGTGCCGCTCAAGCGCTACAAGGCGGGCGTGCTGCCGGCCGAGGGTGATGATGTGACCGCGTGCAAGGTCACCGCCGTGATGGACCAGCATGCGTTCATGGTCGTCGCGCCAGGGGTTGAGTTGCGCATTGGCGACATCATCTCCTTCGGCACTTCCCATCCGTGCCTGACCTTCGACAAGTGGCAAGTGGGTAATTTGGTGGATGAACAGTTGCAGGTAATCGAAAGCCTGCATACCTGCTTCTAGACCTAATCGTGCCCTTCGCGAGCAAGCCCGCTCCCACATTCGACCGAGTTCCTTCAGTTGAAATGCAATCAAATGTGGGAGCGGGCTTGCTCGCGAAGAGGCCCTCCAGTACATCGAGAGACCCCCTGGCATGAACACACAACCGCGCATCGCCCTCATCGGCGAATGCATGATCGAACTGCAACACCGCGCCGACGGCAGCCTGCAACAAAGCTTCGGCGGCGACACCCTGAACGCCGCCGTCTACCTGCGCCGCGAACTGGGTGAACCCAGCACCGTCGACTACGTCACCGCCCTGGGCGATGACAGCTTCAGTGACGCCATGTGCAAACACTGGGCTGAAGAAGGCCTTGGCCTGGGCATGGTCCAACGCCTGCCTGGTCGGTTGCCGGGGTTGTACTGCATCCAAACCGATGCCAACGGCGAGCGAAAATTCCTCTACTGGCGCAACGAAGCCGCCGTGCGCGACTGCTTTACCACGCCGGCGGCCGAGCCGATCCTGGCGGCGTTGTCGGCGTACGACGTGGTGTATTTCAGCGGCATCACCCTGGCGGTATTGGGCGAAGTCGGCCGTGCACGCCTGCTGGAAACCCTGGTCGAAACCCGCCAGCGCGGTGGCAAGGTGGTGTTCGACAACAACTACCGGCCGCGCTTGTGGGCCAGCGTGGAAGCTGCGCGCACGGCGTATCACCGGGTATTGGCCGAGGTAGATATTGCCTTGCTGACCGAGGATGACGAGCGCGCATTGTTTGGTTATGAGGACAGCGACCAGGTGTTTGCGGCGTATCCGGGCATTGCCGAGGTGGTGCTGAAACGTGGCGCGGATGCGTGTTTGATTCGCTGTGAAGGTGAGCGATTCGAGGTGCCGGCGTTGGTGGTGGAGAAGGTGGTCGATACGACTGCGGCGGGGGACTCGTTCAGTGCGGCTTACCTGGCCAGTCGGCTCAAGGGCGGCTCGCCGCAGGAAGCAGCCTTGGCCGGGCATCGGCTGGCGAGCCGGGTGATTCAGGTGCCAGGAGCACTCATTCCCCGAGACTAACGCTATCTATTGTGGCGAGGGAGCTTGCTCCCGCTGGAGTGCGAAGCGCTCCCGGCTTTTTTGGGGCCGCTACGCAGCCCAGCGGGAGCAAGCTCCCTCGCCACAAAAAAGCCATCAATCCCGGTAAAACACCTGCACCAAGTGATACCCAAACTTGCTCTTGATCGGCCCATGAACCACCTTCACAGGCTTCTTGAAGATCACCGCATCAATCACCCCCACCATCTGCCCCGGCCGCACTTCACCCAAATCACCGCCGCGCTTGGCAGAAGGGCAGGTGGAGTACTTCTTGGCCAACACGTCAAACGCTTCGCCCTTGGCAATACGCTGCTTGAGCTGTTCGGCTTCTTCACTGGTTTTCACCAGAATGTGACGGGCTTGGGCTTTCATTGATCGGTCCTGATGTGAAACGGCGCGCGATTATGCCTGAAGTCAGGCCTCTGAGCTGATCATGCTACGGATTTTGTTAGCCAGCAGATCGATCGAAAACGGCTTGGCTACCATGTCCATGCCTGCCTCCAGGAACCCTTGGCGCTCGGCGGCTTTCTCGGCATATCCGGTCATGAACAATACCTTGAGCTCCGGCCGGTGTTGCCGGGCGATTTCTGCCAGTTGCCTGCCGTTCATCCCCGGCAAGCCCACATCGGTCACCAGCAAATCCACCCGCAGGTCGGACTCCAGCAGCGGCAGCGCCGCCCGTGCATCGGCCGCCTGATGCGCGGTGTAACCCAGCTCATCCAACACATTCACCACCAGCATCCGCACCGCCGGGTCGTCCTCGACCACCACCACAGCTTCGCCTTCCAGCGCTACCGGGGCTTCGCCCTGACTGGCGGGCACCGTCCTTTCCAGCGCGGTGCCATGCAGGCGCGGCAAGTACAGGCGCACGCAAGTGCCCTGGCCCGGCTCGCTCTGAATGGTCACGTGGCCGCCGGATTGCTGGGCAAATCCATAGATCATCGACAAGCCCAGGCCGGTGCCCTGGCCGATGGGCTTGGTGGTGAAGAACGGGTCGAAGGCCTTGGCGAGGATTTTCGCGGTCATGCCGGCGCCGTTATCGCTCACGCCGAGCATCACATAATCGCCGGCCTTGACCGGCTCCAGGGTGGTGATGTCGGTGCCGTCGAGGTAACTGTTGGCGGTCTCGATGCACAATTGACCGCCGTCGGGCATGGCATCCCGGGCATTGATCACCAGGTTGAGCAGGGCGTTTTCCAACTGGCTGGCGTCGGTGTTCACCGGCCAGATGTCGGTGCCCAGTTGCACCTTGAGTTCGATGTGCGCGCCCTTGGTGCGGCGGAACAGGTCTTCCAGGGACGCCACCAACTGATTCGGATCTACCGGCTTGGGGTCCAGGGATTGGCGGCGTGAGAACGCCAGCAGGCGGTGGGTCAGCGCAGCGGCACGATGGGCCGAGGACACGGCGGCGTCGGTGAAGCGGCCGATCTCGTCGCTGCGTCCGGCAGCGATGTAGCGTTGCATCAGGTCCAGGCTGCCGATGATCCCGGTGAGCATGTTGTTGAAGTCATGGGCGATGCCGCCGGTGAGTTGGCCGACCGCTTCCATCTTCTGGGCATGGCGCAGGGCGTCTTCGGCGCGCTCGCGCTCGAACATCTCGTTTTGCAGGCGCTGGTTGGCTTCGGCCAGGGCCTGGGTGCGTTGGTTGACGCGCTCTTCGAGGTTTTCGTTGAGGTGACGCAGGGCTTCTTCGGTCAGTTTGCGCTCGGTCTCGTCGATCACAAAAATGTAGAAACCGTTGACTGAACCGTCAGCGCTGAAACGCGGCAGGTACTTCATCAGCGCGTGGCGGGGGCGGCCGTCATGGTGTGGCGTGACGGTGACAAAACTGCAGGCCTTGCCCTTGAGCGCCGCCTCGATCTTGTCGACGCGCCCGGCATAGATTTCGTCGCCCACGACTTCGCGGATGGTCTTGCCGTACAGCTCCTGCGGGGTCATGCCGTACCAGTCCAGGTAGGCGCTGTTGTTCAGGCGAAAGCGCTGCTCGTGGTCGACATAGCCAATCAGCACCGGCATGGCGTTGATGATTAGTTGCAGCTCGGTCTGGCTTTGGCGCAGGGCCTGTTCGGTGTGCTTGCGTTCGGTCAGGTCGAGGGCGGCACCGAGAAACCGTGCCGGTCGGCCATGATGGTCCTTGTAGCAACGGCCCCGGGCAAACACCCAGCGCACTTCGCCGTCGGCTTGCAGCAGGCGATATTCCTCGGCGTATTCGGTGCCGTGGGTGATGCAATGCTTGATGCTGCGGGCCACCATGCCACGGTCTTCGGGGTGCACGCCTTGCAGGTAGTCGCTGATGGGCAGCAGGCCGGCATCGCAGGGATCAACCCCGTGCAGTTGGGCGAAATGTGCGTCGGCGATAAACCGGTCTTCGCCAATGTCCCAGTCCCAGGTGCCCACGGCGTCGGTGGCGGCCAGGGCCAGTTGCAGGCGCTGCTCGGTGTTGCGCTGGGCCTTGAGGCTGTTTTCGGTGCGCTGCTGGAGTTCCAGGGCGATGCGCCGGCGCTCGTTGGTTTCGATGGCGGTGATCAGGATCCCGGCGACCTCACCGCGCTCATCGCGAATCGGGCTGTAGGTCAGGTCCAGCCAGATCTCGGTGTCGCGGTGGTTGCGTTGCAGCACAAAACGCTGCTCGGTGAACGTGCGCACCTGGCCCGCGAAGACGGCGCTGTAGATCGGATCGGTAAACGGCTTCAGTTCCGGCCAGATCAAGTCGGCAGGCTGGCCGAAGGCGCCAGGGTGCTTGTTGCCGGCCAGCAGGGCGAAGCCGTCGTTGTAGATCTGAGTGAGTTCGGCGCCCCACAGCAACAGCATCGGCATGGGTGAATGGATCACGATGTCGACGGCTGTACGGAGGCTTTGCGGCCAATCAATGGCGTCACCGAGAGGGCTTCGTGCCCAGTCCAGCCGCGCAATCAGTGCCGCGGCCTCGCTGCCGGTGGGTGATACGTTCATGTAAATGCCCTGCGCGTAACGCTTGAATAATGACAAAAGCCGATTATCCCGCGAGGAGAGATCGGCTTTCCACCCTCGAAAAATAGCATGCTTGAGGGTTTTGTCTTCAAATGAGTGCTTAAGCGCTAAAACGTTTCATCTTTCTGCCAGCTCCGGGCGATCACGAAACTGCTCCATGGCTTCGGGGTTGGCCAGGGCGTCGGTGTTCTTCACCACTTCGCCATGCACCACGTTGCGCACCGCCAGTTCGACGATCTTGCCGCTGATGGTGCGCGGGATGTCCGTCACCGCCAGAATCTTCGCCGGCACATGGCGCGGTGTGGTGTTGGCGCGTATCACCTCGCGGATCTGTTGCTTCAGGGCGTCATCCAGTTCGACGCCGTCGTTGAGCCGCACAAACAGCACCACCCGCACGTCATCCTGCCAGCGTTGGCCGATGGCCAGGCTTTCCAGCACCTGCGGCACTTTTTCCACCTGACGGTAAATCTCTGCGGTGCCGATGCGCACGCCGCCGGGGTTGAGCACGGCGTCTGAACGGCCATGAATCAGCAGGCTGCCATTGGGGCGTTGTTCGGCGTAGTCACCCTGGGCCCATACACCGGGGAACTGGCTGAAATACGAGGCCCGCAGTTTTTCCTGGTGCGGGTCATTCCACAAGCCGATAGGCATCGCCGGGAAGTGCCGGGTGCACACCAGTTCGCCTTTTTCGCCTACCAGCGGGCGGCCCCGGTCGTCCCAGACTTCGATGGCCATCGCCAGGCTCTTGCACTGCATCTCGCCACGCCGCACCGGCAGCACCGGGTTGCCGATCACGAAGCAGGAGACGATATCGGTACCGCCAGACATCGACGACAGGCACAGCTCGGGCTTGATCTCGCGGTACACGTAGTCGTAGCTCTGTGGCGACAGCGGCGAGCCGGTGGAGATCAAGCCCTTGAGGCTGCTCAGGTCATGGCTCAGCCGCGGTTGCAGCCCGGCCTTTTCCAGGGTGGCGAGGAACTTCGGACTGGTGCCGAACACGCTGATTTTTTCCTGGTCGATCAGGTCCATCAGGCGTTCCGGCCCCGGGTGAAACGGTGAGCCGTCATACAGCACCGCCGTGGCGCCGATGGCCAGCACCGACACCAGCCAGTTCCACATCATCCAGCCGCAGGTGGTGTAGTAGAACAGGCAGTCATCCCGGGACAGGTCTGCGTGCAGGCCGTGTTCCTTGAGGTGGGTGAGCAACACGCCGCCGGTGCCGTGGATGATGCACTTGGGCACGCCGGTGGTGCCGCTGGAATAGAGGATGTACAGCGGATGATCGAAGGGCACGGCGACGAAATCGGGTTCGCCGCCGGGGGTGTAGAAGTCGTCCCAGAGTGCAACGTTGGCCCGGGTCTGATAATCCTCGGGACGCGCTTGCGGGCGGGCGTACGGCACGATGATCAGCTGTTGCAGGGACGGCAGCCGCTCGAGGATTTCATTGAGCTTGCTGCTTTGGTCGATGACCTTGCCGGCGTAGCGATAACCGGCGCAGGTGATCAGCACCTTGGGTTCGATCTGGCCGAAGCGGTCGATCACGCCCTGGGTGCCGAAGTCGGGCGAGGAGCATGACCAGATCGCGCCGAGGCTGGTGGTGGCGAGCATGCCCACCAGAGTTTGCCAGGTATTGGGCATGCACGCTGCGACCCGGTCACCTACGCCCACACCAGCCGCCCGCAGGCTGCGTTGCAGGCCGGCGACGTGGTGGGCCAGTTCGGCGTAGGTCAGTTGTTCGCGCTGGCCGTCTTCGCTGATGGCGACCACGGCGGGATGATCGTCGCGACGGCGCAGCAGGTGCTCGGCAAAATTCAGAGTGGCTCCGGGAAACCACTGGGCGCTGGGCATCTCGGCGTCTTCGATCAGTACCGCGCTGGGTGGCGTGCGGAACTGCACCTCGAAAAACTCGACAATGGACTGCCAGAAATCCGGGCGCTGGTCGATGCTCCACTGGTGCAGGGCCGGGTAGTCGCTGATCTGCAAGGCATGGCGATCATTGATGAAGCGCCGGAACTGATCCATCCGGGTGTTGTGGATGCGTTCGGAGGAGGGTTGCCAGAGTATTTCGGACATAAGGAAATCTCTTTTTTATTATCTGATCTATCAAGCGACACCGTTC
>NZ_JAXCIS010000106.1:0-8027 GCF_034044025.1 Pseudomonas sp. SED1 | reverse complement strand
CTAAAGCGGGCACGGTCAAAATGTGGGAGCGGGCTTGCTCGCGAAGGTCGTTAACGATGACGATGGCATCCTGATTCAACGCGGCGTTCTCAGGTTTTTCGCGAGCAAGCTCGCTCCCACAGAAAAGCAGCCCTGCTTTCGCTCTGGATCTTGCCTCTGCTTCACCACACTCAAGCCGGCCTGTAGGCCGCTGTGCTCTTGCTTTTGATCTTGATCTGCGGGCCCCGTTAACCACGATGGCCGCAAGCAGGCACGGTGGAGCGGGTAAATCGGCAGGGATGCCGATTTAGCCGCGCCGGGCCATGGATGGCCCGTCGCGGCGGCCCGCGGAATCGGGCCGGAGTGCGGGCATGCCGAGCCTAAGCGAGGCACCGAGTGGTGGGGCAAAGACCTTTTGGTTACTTTTGGGGCGTTTGCCAAAAGTGACCCGCTGTAAGAGCGGAACCATAGGCGGCCGTTACCGCAGCAACGGATATACCCCCCATCCAAAACCCAAATCACCGCGGCACCACGCGAATCACCGCCCGAGGCCCCAAATCGGGAATCGCCTTATCCACCGAAGGCAACTGCGGCGCCTGCACATCCGGCATCGCCCAACTGCGCTCCGGCTGCAACCCACCCTGAGCCCTGCGCATAAACTCATAACGATTCAGCGTAATACTGCGCCCCGCCCCACTGTCGCGAATAATGTAAGGCCGCAAAAACACCATCAAATTCGTCTTCGTCACACCGCGCTTTTCATTCCGGAACAACGCCCCCAACCCGGGAATATCCGACAACCAAGGCACCGCGTCATTGCTCTGGCTGTACCCATCCTGCAACAACCCGCCGAGCACCATGATCTGCCCGTCATCCAGCAAAATACTCGTATCAATCGCCCGCTTGTTCGTCACCGTCCCGGCATCCACCGAAGCCCGCGTGTCGACACTGCTGACCTCCTGATAAATATCCAGCTTCACCGTCCCACCCTCGGAAATCTGCGGCCTCACGTTCAACTTCAGCCCCACCTCCTCCCGCTGCACCGTCTGGAACGGGTTATTGCTTGTCCCACCGCCACCGGTCACATAACTGCCAGTGACGAAAGGAATCGTCTGCCCCACAAAAATACTCGCCGCCTCGTTATCCAGAGTCAGCAGGTTCGGCGTCGACAACACATTGGTCCCGCCCTTGCTCTTCAACGCCCGGGCCAACACCTTGAGATCGAGCACCTTGCCAATCCCCGGAATATCCACCGTGCCGTCCACCAGCCCGATGTTCAAACCCTTGGGCAGCACATCAATGCTGGTCTTGCTGGTAGGCGTTCCATTCAAGCCGCTGCCACCCAGGTTCACTCCACCAAAGCCACCCTTCCCACCCAGATTCCCCGCCTGCCACTGCACCCCGAACTCGCTGGCATCGTCCTCGCTTACCTCGACGATCAAGCTCTCGATCACCACCTGGGCACGACGCTGGTCGAGCATGTCGATCACCTCACGCAGGTTGCGATACAGCGGGTCCGGCGCGGAGATCAGCAGGGTGTTGGTGGTAGCGTCCGCCTGGATCGTCACACCACCGGCGCTGAACGCGGTGTTCTGGTCGCTGGAGGAGGAAGCACCGGCGGCACTGGTGTCTTGCCCGTAACCGCTGGGCTGGGCAGTGCCGCTGCCGGTGGGGGTGCCGCTGCTGTTCTGGGTGTTGCCCTGGCCGGTCTGGGTGCTGCCGCCCATGCTGCTCAGTTTGCCGCGGGCATTGTCACTGGTACCGGTGTCGCTTTCGCCAGTGAGCAAGCCCCGCAGCGACTGCGCCAACTTGCCGGCCTGGGCGTTGCGCAGGTACACCACGTGCATATTGCTCGGGTTGCTCTGGGCATTGTCCAGCTTGTAGATCAGGTTGCGTGCCAGCTCGGTGCGCTCCGGGCTGCCGGCGCGGATGATGATGGAGTTGGAACGCGGATCACCGATCACGCTGATTTTCTGGGTCTGGTCGGCGCCCTGGGTTTCGAGGAGTTCCGAGACCATGGCGGCGATGTCCACGGCGATGCCGTTCTGCACTTTCACCACGTCGGTGTCGATGGCGCTCGGGGTGTCGATGCCGTCGATGATCTGCGCCACTCGCGCGAGGTTTTCCGCGTAGTCGGTGATGACGATGCTGTTGTTGCCGGGGTAGGCGTTGATCGGGTTGTTCGGCGACACGATGGGGCGCAGCACCGGGATCAGGTTTACCGCGTTTTCGTATTGCAGGCGGAAGGTGCGGGTCTGCATGCCCTGCCCGCCCGGGTTGGCGCCGCTGTAGATCGGCCCGCCCAACAGCTTCGCGTCTGCCTCCGGCACCACCTGGGCCACGCCACCCACGTCGACCACGCTGAAGCCCTGCATGCGCAGCGCCGCCAGCAGCATGTCGTAGGCCTGATGCGCTGGTACCTGACCCTCGCTGACCAGGGTCAGGTTGCCTTTCACCCGTGGGTCCACCAGGAATTGCTGGCCGGTGGCGCGGGACAAGGCGCGCACCACGGCTTGGATATCGGCGTCGACGAAGTTCAGTTGCACCGGTTGATCACCCAGCGGGTTGCGCGCCTTGGCCGGGGCGGCGGCGTGGCTGCGGGCGCTGTTGGTCACCGGGTGTTGTACCCGGGGTGGCGGCACCGGTTCGCGCTGGCGGTCCAACGCTATGTCGCCGCGGCGCCGGGTGTCGGCCAGGGGTTGGCCAAGTTCGCTGTCCACCAGCAGCGGTGTGGGCGACTGGGGGTTGCTGCACGCTCCCAGCGCCAGCAACAGCAAAGGAGCGACCTTGCGGTAAGGCGCAGCGTTGGGCAATGACCACTTCATGAAGCTTCCTTAGCGCCAGGCGCCTGATCCATGCGAACGGTCCCGGACAAAGCGCCGGCCGAGTTTGAAGGGGTGGCAGCGCCTGCGCGTTGCAGGCGGGCCTCGGAGACTTCCAGGGAGAACGGCCGGGGGTTGGCCAGCAGCCAGTCGATCACGGCATCCGCCGGGGCCTCCTCGAGGGTCAGGCTCCAACTGCCGCTGTCCTGCGCCTGCAATTGATAGCGGCCCTGCAAGCCGGCGTTGTCGAGGGACTGGTGCAAGGCGGTTTCCAGGTCATTGCTGCGCGGGGTTGCCGCGACGCCTTGCAGCAGCACCTGCAAGGCCTCGGCCTGACTGCGCAGTTTCGGGGTTTCGGCTTGCCAGTAATCGATCTTCTTCAGCGGTGGCTGGATCAACAGCAACCAGGTCAACAGACACGCCAGCACCAGACCGGCACCCACCAGCAGACGTTTTTCACGTACGGCCAGGCCATTCCAGAACACCTGGGCCTGGCTGCGCAGAAGCTGCCAGCGCTTATTCATCTTCGGCCTCGTCGTCCGCATCGTCTGTATCGGCTTCAACGCGCTCGGCGAGCGGGCCGACGGTCCAGCCCTGGTCGTCGCGGGTGGCGCCGAACCCGGCCTGGGCCAGCAGCGCCTGCCCGTCAGCCGCCAGCGCCGGGCTGCGGGTGTCGGGCAGCAGGCTCACCTGCAGACGGCCTTTTTCGTATGTCAGGCTCTCGACGCCACCCGCCATGGACGGCAGGCTGCTGCCCGCCAGTGCGAGCAAGCCGGTGAAGCGTTGGCCAGGCTCGTTCGCAACGCCACTTTGGCGTGCGGCCAATTGCTGACGGGCTTGTTGCAGCGGGTTGAGAATTACCGGCAGCTCGGGGAAGGCTTGGCGCACTTGCTGGTTCATCTGCGCCTTGAGGCGTTGGCCTTCGTCGACCTGGCGGGCGGCGTAGAGGTTCAGGCCCAGGGTCCAGATGGCGACCGCCAGCGCTGTGCACGCCGCCGCCCTGCCCCAGCCTCCGGTTGCCGCCTGCTGAAGCCGACCGTGCAACCCCCAGCCCGGCAATGGCCCACGCCAACGGGCATCGCCTGTCACTTGATGTACATCGACGCCGGTGGCGAGCAGATCATCCAGCGCGGGCTGTCCCAACGGATGCACCGCACCCTGCTGGACACTGAGGCGCAGCAGTAAATGCCCGTCGCTTAATGCCGCGCTCGGTTGCTCGCCGACCGGCAACGCATACGGCGCCGGGTACAGCCCGCGCACTTTGATTTTCAGCTGGGTGGTTATCCGGCCCAAGTGTTCAAGGCTGCTTTTGGGCAACCAGCCCACCTGCACCAAGCCGCTGCTTTCCCGGGGACCGTGGGCCACATGCATCAATTCCACCGGGCCAAGGATCAATGCCTGGGCCGCACAGGTCACCGCGTCGTCGACCTTGGCGGAGGGCAATTGCGGCAGCTCCAGGCTGGTCAGCAAGCTGTCCCGCGGGTGCAGGAAAAACGCCGCCGGGTTATTCGCCAGTTGCGCCAGGCTGCTCTCGCCTTGCTGACTGACCTGCCCGGCGCGGTCCAGCCAGGCGAACTGCACCGGGCTGTCGGTGGTGAGTTGATCCAGCGGCGGCAACGCAATGCGCAAACGCTTCATACGCCCACCCGCGACCAGATCACCTGGGGCTGACGGTCTTCGGGGCGATACAGCAACGCCTCCAGCGTCACCCGACGCTGCTCGCGACGGGCCTGGCCCAGCACGCGAAACCACTCACTGGTGATGCCCACCTGCACCGTGTCCACCGCGACCTGTGGCATGCGCAACCGGTTGACGAAATCCCCGCGATTGATAAACCAGCGCCCGCCGTCACGCTCGGCCACCAGTGCCTGGGCCCGCGACAGGCTGAGCCCCGGCACCACACTACTGAGCACTTCGGCACTGGCGGTATTGCCGTTGACCCAGGTATTGCCGGGCAGCACGCTGACGTAGCTCGCCATGCGTCGCAGCTGGCGCGGGTCGAGGCCTTCGATAGCGCTGAGATCGGTGAGGCTGCGCAGCATCGGGTACTTGGCTGGAATCAATGGTGCCGCTGCACCGGGCGAGGTATCCCGGCTGCTGTTGAAACCGCCGATGAGTGAGGTGCTGACCTCGCGCTGGTCGTATGAGTCGATCACCCGCCGGCTGATGCGGCGGCTCACGGCCGGGTCGATGCCGATCAATTGGCACAGGCGTTCGAAGCTCTGCAATTGCACGGCGTCCGGGTGTTGCTGGGTCACCAGGTTGCGCAGGTTGAACTTGCCCTGCTCATCCTCAATCCGTCCCTCGAAAGCACCACCGAGGGGGCGTGCCCAGGGTTGATCGAGCCGGGTCAAGACGTCCTGGCGGCGTGCGTCCCAAAGGATCTGGCGACTGGCTTCCAGGCCACCATTCAACAACCATTGCCCCTGGATACGCAGTTGTTCGGCTTCCAGGCTGCGGGTGAACACGGTCTGCCGGGTGAGCATCGCACCGGCAATCACCGCAACCACGGCCGCGATCAGCAAGGCGCTGATAATCGCCATGCCGCGCTGCTTCGCCGCTGGGGGCGAATGGCTGTTCATCGCCGGCCTTATAACTGCCAGGAGCCGATATCGGCATTCACGCCGTCGCCCTCGGGTTTCCCGTCGGCGCCGAGGGAGAACACATCCACTTCGCCGTTGGCCCCTGGGTTGAGGTAGTGATAAGGGTTGCCCCACGGGTCGTTGGGCAGGCGTTCGAGGTAGGCGCGCCAGTTGCTGTTTTTCGCATCGGCCGGGCGCTCCACCAGCACCTTCAAGCCCTGGTTCATGCTGGGATACGAGCCGTGGTCGAGGCGGTAGAGTTTCAGGGCCTGCATCAGCCCGCCAATGTCCTGTTTGGCGGCCGTGGCCCGCGCCTGGTCCGGGCGGTCGAGCACCTTGGGCACCACCAGCGCCGCCAGAATCCCCAGGATCACCACGACCACCATGATCTCGATCAAGGTGAAACCACGCTGCCTGCGTGGGGAGGTGAAGTGTGCGATATCCATCTCGACATTCCTTGGCTTGAGTGCATTTCGTGGCGCAGTGTTGCAAGAACACATGTCAGTCATGTTGAAAATCCTCGGGAGCTTTGGTCGCCAATCGGTCAACTGCGGGGGCTAGTCTGCGGGCCTGATTCCCGGTTTTGAGTACGCCATGGGCGGCCCCCGCAACGAGCAAGGTTTCACCCTGATTGAAGTGTTGGTGGCACTGGCGATCATCGCCGTGGCCATGGCGGCGGCCGTGCGCGTGGCCGGGCTGATGACCACCAGCAACAGCCTGCTGCGGGACAAATCGATGGCGCTGCTGGCGGCCCAGAGTCGCCTGGCGGAACTGCGCCTGGAAGGTCGGGTAAACCCCGGGCGCAAGACCTTCGATTGCGACCAGGGCCGGCTGAAACTGCGTTGCGAACAGACCATCAGCAACGGACCGGATGGGCGCTTGTTCCAGGTCAGCGTGCAAGTGCTGGACGCGACCCGTGAAGCGCCGCCCCTGGCGCGCCTGGAAACCTTGATGGGGCGCCCGCCGGTGAAGCGCCCGGTTACTGCCGAATGAGGCTTGGCAAGGCCGGGCCGTCGGGCAACTTGTCGAGGGGCACGCGGATTTTTTCAGTACCACGTTCGATCTCCACGCTATCGCCTTCAATGGCCGTCAACCGCACGCCGGGACTTAGCCGCTCACCCAACAAAAAGCTGCGGGGCGGCCCGTCGTTGAGACTGAGGATCGCCACTGCGCCACGGGCCCCGGCGAGCACCCCGGAGACCTTGATCTGCATCACCGCCGGGGTATTCGAAAACCACTGCACGGCAGGGTTGTCACTGCGGGCGGCCAGTGCCTGGGGTGCGGCTTGCGGGGTGTGGGACTCGGCCGACGTGAGCAGCAACGGCGTCCAGGTCGCCACCCCTGCCAGCGCCGCTAACAACGCCAAAGCCTGGACGCCATGGGCGGGTGAAAAACGATGGGCGAATGCCATGGGCGGGACCTCCTGTTTGTCCGTTGCCTCAGGCTACAGGGCAATTCGCACCTTTTTATTTCAGCGGTTGATCAGGGAGCAAAAAATGAAACAGCAGGGCTTCACGTTGATCGAGTTGATGGTGGTGTTGGTGATCATCGGCATCGCCAGTGCGGCCATCAGCCTGAGCATCAAGCCTGATCCGCTGCACCTGCTGCGCAAGGACGCGGAACGCTTGAGCCAGTTGCTGCAGGTAGCCCAGGCCGAGGCTCGCGCGGATGGCCGGGCGATTACCTGGAAGGCGGATGCCAAGGGGTTTCGCTTCAGCCGCGTTACGGATGATGGGTTGGGGTTGGAGAACTTCAGTGGTGATCAGCAACTGCGTCCGCGGGCCTGGGACAGCACGCCGATGCAGGTGCGCATCGAGCCTGGGAAGAACCTGGTGCTGGATGCTGAATGGGTGAATCCGCCGATGCGGGTGGTGCTGTCGGATGGGCAGCACAGCCTGAGTCTGCAACGGGATGCAGCGGGGTTGTTGCGGGTGGTGAGTCATGAGTGATCAGAAGGGTTTTACGCTGATTGAGGTGATGGTGGCGATCATGTTGATGGCGGTGGTCAGTGTGATTGCCTGGCGCGGGCTGGACAGTGTGACCCGGGCTGACCAGCATTTGCAGGCCAGCAGTGAGCAGACTGAGACCTTGTTGCGGGCGCTGAACCAGATGCAGCTGGACCTGAGTTTGCGTGCGGGGGTTGAGTTGGGGCCGCCGGTTGGGGATGAGGCGCCGAAGCCTGGGGGGTTGGCGGCGGTGTCGGTGAGGAGTTCGGATAGCAAGGGGTTTCGGTTGGAGGTGATCCGGAGTGCTCCGGTTCCTGGGGATGGGTTGCAGCGGGTGCGGTGGTGGCTCAAGGGGGACACGCTGTATCGCGCGGCGGCACCGGCGCGGGATCGGTATCCGCTGCCGGCGCCCAGGGATGCGGTGGCGGTGCTTGGGCAGGTCAGGGATTTGCAGGTGCGGGTTTGGGATAAGGGGTGGCGGCAGTTGAGTGGGAATCGGCGGGATGAACCGCTGGGGATCGAGGTGGTTCTGGTGCGGGAGACGGGTCAGGGGGTGGAGCGGTATCGGCAGGTTTGGGGGGCCCTGCGGTAGGGCTTTTTTGGGGGGTGTACATATCCGTTATTTGGGTGATGGCTGGTATTGGTTCCGCCCTTACGGCGGGTCACTTTTGGAAAAGAGCCCCAAAAGTAACCAAAAG
>NZ_JAXCIS010000105.1:0-10316 GCF_034044025.1 Pseudomonas sp. SED1 | reverse complement strand
GGTTTACGCGGTGTTAGTGGAACAGTACTGCGGTTTTCTGCAGGGTGACCCACACGCCCCACGCCAACGGAATACCCACCACCAGCCAGGCGGCAACCGCCAATGGCACACTGCCGGAGGAGGCTTTCCATTCCAGCACGGTGCTGGAATCGGCGCCCTTGTCGTGGCCCAGCGCCTGTTCGGCAGCCAGTTCGGCGTCGGTCATGAAGTACTTGTCTGCCACCGGCCGTACCAGCAGGTTGCAGATAAAGCCCAGCACCAGCAGGCCGGCGAGGATGTACAAGGTGATGTCGTAGGCCGCAGCACGTTCAACGCCGATGCTCAACTGGTACTCACGCAGGTAGTTCACCAACACCGGGCCCAGTACGCCCGCCGCTGCCCATGCGGTCAGCAGACGACCGTGGATCGCACCCACCATTTGCGTACCGAACAGGTCTGCCAGGTAAGCCGGTACGGTCGCAAAGCCACCGCCGTACATCGACAGGATGATGCAGAACGCCGCCACGAACAGCGCGACGTTGCCCAGGTGACCCAGGTTAGGAATCAACGCGTACAGGGCAAAGCCCAAGGCGAAGAACACGAAGTAGGTGTTTTTACGGCCCAGGTAGTCGGAGAACGACGCCCAGAAGAACCGGCCACCGATGTTGAACAGGCTCAACAGCCCGGTAAAGCCGGCTGCGATGGCCGCGATGGAAGCCAGTTGACCGGCATCCAGTTGGCCAAACGTCAGGCCGTTACCCAGCAACTTGCCGCCGAACACTTCCTGCAGCAGCGGCGAAGCCATGCCGAGGATGCCGATACCGGCAGACACGTTCAGGCACAGCACCAGCCACACCAGGCGGAATTGCGGGGTTTTCCAGGCCACGTTCACGTGCACGTGACGGTGGGTAATCATCGCGTTGCTGGCTTTTTTCGCCGGGGCAGTCCAGCCCTCAGGCTTCCAGCCGGTGGGCGGAACGCGGTAGGACAAGGCGCCGCCGATCATGAACACGAAGTAGATCACGGCCATGACCACGAAGCTCTGCCACACGCCAACGCTGGTTGGCGAGGCGAAGTGGCCCATCAGGGCGGCTGCCAACGGGGCGCCAACCATCGCGCCGCCGCCGAAGCCCATGATCGCCATGCCGGTAGCCATGCCGCGCTTGTCCGGGAACCACTTGATCAAAGTCGAGACCGGCGAGATATAGCCCAGGCCCAGGCCGATACCACCAATGACCCCGGAGCCGATCCACATCAGCCAGATCTGGTGGGTATAGATCCCCAGCGCAGAGATCAGCAGGCCGCCGCACCAGCACAAGGCCGACACGACACCGGCTTTACGTGGCCCGGCATGTTCCAGCCAGCCGCCCCAGATCGCTGCCGAGCAACCCAGGAAGATGAAGAACAGGGTGTAGATCCAGCCCAGCATGGAGATGGGCCAGTCGCATTGCGACGAGAAGACCTGGCTGATAAAGCTCATGTCCGGCGCACAGGCGACCGGCGCGGTGATACCCAGCGCCTTGGACAACGGCAACCAGAACACCGAGAAGCCGTAAGCCATGCCGATGCAAAGGTGAATGGCCAGGGCGGCCGGTGGTACCAGCCAACGGTTGAACCCGGGCTTGGCGATAATGCGTTCCTTGGAAAGGAACGCAGGCTGTGCAGCAGTATTACCCGCCGCAGTGCTAGTGCTCATTGGTGTTTCCCCCAGTTATTAGTATGTGTCCGTCGGGCGCTCTCTCCCTCGGCCTTACACGCAAGGCGTGGCCGTTTTTTTGAGTAAAGCTCCATTTTGGCGCGACGTTTAGCCGCAGAAGGCGGACGAACATGCAGAGATTAGCATCTGTGGATGACAGAAAAACCAAACTGCCATCACCTTTTCCAGGTTATCTGTCTTTTTTGACGCCAAAAACCCGTTTTTCCGACCGTGGATACAATGTAACTATCCGCGAACTGATGTAAGCCTTCGGGCGTTATACTCTGCGGCTAAATTTTAAAATCGACATACAAGGACTCGCCCATGAAAGCGTTCGGCAAAATCCTGGGTCTGGTACTTCTCGGGCTGTTGCTGATCATTGTGGCTCTAGGCTTTGCCCTGACCCATCTCTTCGATCCCAACGACTACAAAGACGAGATTCGCCAGATTGCCCGCGACAAGGCCCACATCGAGCTGACGCTCAATGGCGACATCGGGTGGAGCCTGTTCCCCTGGCTCGGTCTTGAACTGCACGAGGCCAGCGTTGCGACCCTGACCAACCCGACCCAACCGTTTGCCGATCTGCAGATGCTCGGCTTGTCGGTACGCGTCCTGCCGCTGCTGCGCCGTGAAGTGCAGATGAGCGATGTGCGTGTCGAAGGCTTGAACCTGCGCCTGAACAAAGACGTGCATGGCCACGGCAACTGGGAAGACATCGGCAAGAATGTGCCCGACGCGGGCACTCCCGCCACAGTACCCGCCGTCACTGAAGCGGCCACGCCGCCCAAGCCTGAAAAGCCGCCGCAGCCGATCCGCCTGGACATCGACAGCCTGACCATCAACAACGCCCGCGTCGAATACAACGACGAGCAGACCGGCAAGCAGTTCAGCGCCGAAAGCATCCAGTTGAGCGCCGGCGCCGTGCACGAAGGTGCAAGCATCCCGGTGAAACTCACCGCATTCTTCGGCACCAACCAGCCGCTGATGCGCGTCAAGACCGAGGTCAACGGCAACTTGCGCATTCAGCGCGCCCTCAAGCGCTACCAGTTCGAAGACATGAAAATCACCGGTGAAGCCACCGGCGAGCCGCTGCAAGGCAAGACTGTGAGCTTTTCGACCCAAGGCCAATTGCTGCTGGACCAGTCCGCCAACATTGCCGAATGGACCAACATGAAGCTGTCGCTGAACCAACTGCGCGCCCTGGGCGAGCTGAAGGCCAACGACCTGGACAAGACCCCGCAACTCAGCGGCGCCCTGTCGATTGCCCAGTTTGACCTGGCCAAATTCCTCGACAGCGTCGGCAATCCACTGCCGCCGATGGCTGCAGGCAGCCTGAGCAAGGTCGAACTGGTCAGCCGCCTCAAGGGCACCCCGACCAGCCTGGCGCTTGAAGACCTCAACCTGAAACTCGACGACAGCACCTTTACCGGGCGCGTGGCCGTGGATGATTTCGCCAAGCAGTCCCTGCGAGTGCAGCTCAAGGCCGACATCTTCAACGCCGACAACTACCTGCCGGCCAAGTCCGAAGCCGCCAAAGGCGCCGCAGCCGCGCGCCAGGCTGAAGTACAGAACAGCGAAGCCGGCGCCATGGCGGCCGGCGGCACCACACCGCTGCCGGATGCACCGACCAAGGCCGCATGGAGCACCGACAAGTTGCTGCCGTTGACCCGCCTGCGCACCCTGGACGTGAACGCCGACCTGTCCTTCGGCCAATTGACCCTGAGCCATTTGCCGATTCAGAACGCCGCCCTGAAAGCCTCCGGCCTCGATGGTCAGCTCAAGCTCGATACCCTGAGTGGTGGCCTCTACAACGGCACCTTCCAGGCCAACGGCAACCTTGACGTGCGCCAGGACATCCCGCTGCTGGCGCTGCAAACCCGCATCAAGCAAGTGCCGATCGAACGCATCCTGCAAGCCCAGGGGCAGAACCCGCCGGTGAAAGGCCAGCTCACCCTTGACAGCAACCTCACTGGCCGCGGCAATAGCCAGAAAGCCCTGATCGACAGCCTCAACGGCACTGCCAGCTTCGCGATCAACAATGGCGTTCTGCTCAACGCCAACCTTGAGCAACAGCTGTGCACCGGCATCGCCCTGCTCAACCGCAAAACCCTCAGCGGCGACCAACGCGGCAAGGACACCCCGTTCCAGGAGCTCAAGGGCAACCTGACCTTCCGCAACGGCGTGGCCAGCAACCCCGACCTGAAAGTGCGCATCCCGGGCCTGACCGTCAACGGCGACGGTGACGTCGACCTGCGCGTTCTGGGCATGGACTACCGCGTCGGTATCATCGTTGAAGGTGACCAGCGCGAAGTGCCGGACCCGGCTTGCCAAGTGGGCTCCAACTTCCAGAACATCGAAGTCCCGCTGCGCTGCCGTGGCCCGCTGGAACTGGGCGCCAAGGCGTGCCGCCTGGACAAGGACGGCTTGAGCCAGGTCGCGATCAAGGCGGCGGGCAACAAGCTCAGCGAGAAACTTGAACAGAAGCTCGACAAGGTTAATCCACAGTTGAAAGACGCTTTGAAAGGCCTGTTCAAACGATGAGAAACGAGCAGTTTTCAACGGCGGTGCTTGACTGGTACGACCGCCACGGTCGCCATGACCTGCCCTGGCAACAGGGCATCACGCCTTACCGGGTGTGGGTCTCGGAGATCATGCTGCAGCAGACCCAGGTCAGTACCGTGCTGAACTACTTCGATCGGTTCATGGCGTCATTGCCAACGGTCGAAGCCCTGGCCGCCGCACCGGAAGACGAAGTGCTGCACCTCTGGACCGGGCTGGGTTACTACACCCGGGCGCGCAACCTGCAAAAGACCGCGAAGATCGTCGTTGCCGAATACGGCGGCGAGTTTCCCCGTGACGTCGAAAAGCTCACCGAACTGCCGGGCATCGGCCTGTCCACCGCCGGTGCGATTGCCAGCCTGAGCATGGGCCTGCGGGCGCCGATCCTCGACGGCAACGTCAAACGCGTGCTGGCGCGTTTTACCGCGCAAGAGGGTTACCCGGGCGAGCCGAAGGTCGCCAAACAGCTGTGGGCCACCGCAGAGCGCCTTACGCCACACGACCGTGTCAACGCCTACACCCAGGCGATGATGGACATGGGCGCCACCCTCTGCACCCGCAGCAAACCCAGTTGCCTGCTGTGCCCACTGGAAAAGGGCTGCGAAGCCCACATGCTCGGCCTGGAAACCCGCTACCCGATCCCCAAGCCGCGCAAGACCGTGCCCCAGAAGCGCACGCTGATGCCGCTGCTGGCCAATGGCGAGGGCGCGATTCTGCTTTACCGCCGCCCTTCCACGGGCCTGTGGGGCGGTTTGTGGAGCTTGCCGGAGCTGGATGACCTGGCAGACCTGGAACACCTGGCCAACCAGCACTCGCTGGCGCTGGGCAAGCACCAGGAACTGCCGAGTCTGATTCACACCTTCAGCCACTTCCAACTGGCTATCGAACCCTGGCTGGTCCAGGTCCAGGAGTCTGCCCACCACGTGGCCGAGGCTGACTGGCTCTGGTATAACCTCGCCACCCCGCCGCGCCTGGGCCTTGCCGCCCCGGTAAAGAAACTGCTGAAGCGCGCGGCTGAAGTATTGAACGCAGGAGTTCCGTCATGACCCGCACCATCATCTGCCGCAAGTACCACGAAGAATTGCCCGCCCTGGAACGCGCCCCGTTCCCCGGCGCCAAGGGCCAGGACATCTTCGACAACGTCTCCGCCAAAGCCTGGGCCGACTGGCAAAAGCACCAGACCCTGCTGATCAACGAAAAACGCCTGAACATGATGAACGCCGAAGACCGTAAATACCTTCAGGGCGAGATGGACAAGTTCTTTTCCGGCGAAGATTACGCCAAGGCCGACGGCTACGTTCCACCTGCTGAATAATTGATCAAATGTGGGGGTTGGCCCGTAAGCGACGGTAATAATTAAATATTTTTTGAAAACTTGCTTGACGACCCCCTGAAAAACCAGTTTAATGCGCCCCGTTGCCCAGATAGCTCAGTCGGTAGAGCAGGGGATTGAAAATCCCCGTGTCGGCGGTTCGATTCCGTCTCTGGGCACCACTAATTAGTTTCAGGTGGTGCAAACGTCATCTGAAACACACAAGAAACCCGCCTAGTGCGGGTTTTTTGTTGTCTGGGATTTGTGGTCGCTCACTTTCATCCAATTGCGAAGGGCCAAGAGCCTCTCCAGCCCCAAGCCATAGACAGGCCTGAGGCTGATCGCCAGCCGCCACCCCGCACTCACTTCACCAAAAACACCAGCAGCGGGTTGTCATTCAACCGCCCATTGAACACCGGCGCCATATGCTCCAGCGGCGTGCCGCTCAGCAATGCGGTTTGCTTGCGTTCCACAATCACCCAGGCAGGGCGCGGCAGCGTGTCCACTAGCAACGGTTCGTTGCGCCCAATGAACAACGGCTGCTCGTCGTGATCCAGGTTCATGATGTAGCGAATCGCCCAGGTGTCTTTGGCCAAATCGACAAACACCAACGTTCCGGGATTATCGGCACGCAGCGCCTCCACCGCGCCAACGAAGTTCTTGGTGTCGTATTGCCGGTCCTTGGCCGGCTCCACCACCACGACGAGCACCAGCCATTGGGTCGCCAGTGCAATCAGGCTGAGCGCCACCAGGCGCTGGCCGAGACTGCCCTGCAACCGGCGCCAGGCAATCACGGCAGCCAGTTGCAGCACAATCAACACACCCACCAACGCCGGCACTGAAACCTCGGGCCAGTAACCGTGCTTGTGCCACAGGTGCCGGCAGACAAACACCACGACGATGCCGAGCACCGGCAGGATGGCCACCAACCACTCATAGCCACGACGCACGCCAAGCAGCCAACCTTGCGCCTGGAGCAGCCCATAGGCAGCCACCGCGGCAAACATCGGCACCATGGGCACGATGTAATAGGCGCGCTTGAAGTGCGGGATGGACAAGCCCAGCAAAATCATCAGCCCGCAGGCAGCCAGGCGCAGCATCAGTTGCACGTCGGCATCTTCGTTACGCGACGACCATTTGTGGCGCAGGGCAATCATTGTCGCCAGCGCCAGCGGCACCACCGGGAAATAGCGGTACAGGCTCAACTTGAAGTAGAAGTAGAACGGCTCGCCCGTCTCGTCGAGGCGCCCGGCGAATTGCATCCGCAGCACATCATCGACGAAGGCATCCCCGCCGCTGATCCGCGCCAGCTTCAGCAATACCCACCAACAGCCGGCTAGCAGGACCAAGCCGACCACGCCGTGGGCTATCACCTTTTTCAGCAACGAAAACCGCTCTTCCCGCGTACGAGCCGTGCCCAGCGCCCAGTAGACGCAGGCCACCCCACACACCTCGATCAGCCCCAGCGGCCCGCGAATGGCAAACGCCACCACGAACAACGGAAAGATCGCGTATTGGCGTAACCGCGAGCCCAGGCGCTCGCCGGTATGCAGCAGGTAGAAGCAGCCCAGGCACAGCAATGAGATCATCTGGTCCAGGCACACCGAGCGCGACTTCTCCAGCAATTGCGCGGTCAATGCGGTGAGCAGCACCGTCAGCAGCGCCCACGCCCGGCCCGACGGCACCAGCAAGCGGTAGATCAGCGCCATGACCCCGGCAGACGCCAGGGCGGTGGGCATCACGTTGGCCAGGTCGTTGGGCGCGCCGAACAAACGGGCAAAGAGGTAACTGAGGTAGGTCGCAGTGCCCGGGTAGTCCGGGTACGGCTCACCGTAGGTGGTAGGAAACAGGCTCGCGCCGTGGCGAAACATCTCTTGCATGAACACGGCCCAGCGGCCGTCGAAGCCTTGCGGCTGCTGGTCCCAGATGCCCAGGGTAAACAGCAGCAAAGCGATAAGGAAAATGCCCAGCGATTCCATTCGAAAGCGATTGTGTTGATCCATTATTCAGCCTGTCAGGTGGGGTAAATCGGTCCATGTTGCCGAACCCCTCGCTGAATGCCCCCTGAACGGAATCAAACATTCATCAGCCTAACGACGAGCGGGCCAGATCAGCAGCGGCATCAGCCGGATGTAGAGCAGCTCTCCCACCAGTTCCACCAGGGTTTGCGTGATCACCGCTGCGGCGGCGAGCCCGCGGATGTCTTCGGGCAACGCCAGTGCCAGCGGCAGTACCACCAGGGAATTGCGCGTGGACGCGCTGAAGGTGACCGCCCGCGCTGTGGTCGCCGGTAGCTTGAACAGTCGCGAAGCCAATGCCCCCATCAGCGGGGCCAGCAACAGGAAGCCGATATACACCGGGATCACCGGCGCCAGCAGGCCGATATCGCGGACTACAGCAGTAATCTGCGAACCGATCACCACCATCAGCACCAGCGCCATGGCCGGTACAGGCAGCCAGGCCCACGCATCATTCCAGGCGCTGACAAGGCCTGATCGCCGGGACAAGGAAGTCGTCAGCACCGCCAGAATCATCGGTGCAACGATCAGCAGCAGGAACGCCTCGACAAACGGCCCCACCGCCACCACCACCTGCGACTGCGCGCCCAGGATCAACCCCAGGTACACCGGCAACAGCAGCAACTGGAGCAGCAACAGGAGCGGGGTCGCGGCCAGCATCAACCGCGAGTCGCCCTTGCCGATGTGGGTGAACACCACCACGTAGTCGATGCATGGCGTCAGCAGCACCAGTAACGCGCCGATCAAAATCGCCGGGTGTTCCACCAGGCCGCGGGTCAACGCCCACACCAGCAGCGGGATCAGGATGAAGTTGGCCAGCAACAATGCGGACATGAAGCGTTTGTTGCCCAAGCCCTGGCGCAGGTCCAGAAACGGGATTTGCAAGAACATCGCGTACATCAGTACGGCAATGGCAGGTGTCACCAGGATGCCCAGGCCTTGGGCCATGGATGGCGCCAGCAGACCGAAAACGACGGCCAGCAGCACGCTCGCGAAGTAGAGGGGGATCTGGTTTTGCTCGAGGGTGTCGCGGGTCATGAGCTGGCTCTGGTGGGGCGAAAGGGTCTAAGCCTAGGCATCTGTACGGCTTAGGTCGAGCATCAGAAAAATCCCCGGAGTGTTCTTAGCGGAAATTTGTTAGCTTCGACCTCTTATAAAACTGCGCACGGGCCTTTGACGCCCCATCGAAAGCGCAAGCACCGAGCCCGCTCATGAACCTGCCGACCCGCCCCCAGCCTGAAGCCTTTCGTGAACCTGCTGCCGATGGCCATCCCATTGGCGGCTTCACCTGGCGGCACATCCGGACTGATCCCGATCGCCCCGTGGTGATCATCAACGCCGCTACCTCCGTACGCTGCCGGCACTATTCGCGTTTTGCCGATTACCTGTTTGCCAATGGCTTCGACGTCATCACCTACGACTACCGCGGCATCGGAGAATCCCGCAGCGGCTCGCTGAAGGGGTTCAAGGCCTCATGGACGGATTGGGGCGCGCTGGACTTCGAAGCGATCCTGCAGCGGGCCCAGCGGGAGTTTGCCGGCCAGCCGATAGATGTGGTCGGGCACAGTTTTGGCGGGTGCGCGGCGGGACTCGGGGATTCCGGCGCGGTAATTCGGCGCCTGGTGACGGTAGGCGCGCAGTTTGCCTACTGGCGCGACTACGAGGCGAACGGGCGCTGGAGGATGTTTGCCAAATGGCATGTGGTGATGCCAGTGGTAACGGCGGTGTTCGGCTACTTCCCGGGCAAGCGCATGGGCTGGCTCGAGGATACGCCGGCAGGTGTGGTGCGCGATTGGAGTACACCGACGCCGGGTTATGAACAGCGCCCGAGCGGGCGAGCCTTGGGTGAGTTGCCATTTTCTCGGGTGCAGGCGCAGGTATTGGCCATCAGCATTACCGATGATCCGTTTGGCACCGTCGCAGCAATCGAACGCCTGCTGGGTTACTTCGAAGGCAGCGAGCGCACGCATCTGCGGATCGCACCTGAAGATATCGGCGAAAAAGAGGTCGGACATTTCGCGTTCTTCCGCAGCCAGTATCAGGATCGGTTGTGGCCGATTGCGCTGGCTTGGCTACAGCGGGGAGAGTTGGCCAACGACACTCCGGGGCGCCAAGTGACGGATCGCACCTAGAAAGCCTTGGGATTTCCCCAGACCTGCGCTTCAATACCCCATCCCCAGATCCTGACACCAAGGACGTGAGCCCATGGCCTCGCCGAACAAGCAGCAAAAACGCGCCCACCGGGCAAAAGCCAAGGCCAAGCAGAACCGCACCCAACGCGCCGTCGCTACCAAGCCGGACGCCTTTGCCGGCGATGACAGCCGCATTGATCTTGAGTCGGTGGATTTGACCGAGCTGTTCCTGGAAATGCGCACCGCTGGCGAAACCAGCCAACAGGCACTGTGTGCGGTGTTCCTGGCGCATCCGCTGTTGGCGGTGGTGCTGGAGCAGGAAGGTGAAGAGGAAGCGACCGACTTTATCCTCGCGGCGCTGATCGAGTATCGCCAATGGGCCACGGATACCGAAGATGAAGCGGCAGCGCTGGCGTGGATTGAATCGCCGGCGTTTCAGGCTGATTACGTCGCGGCCTCTCAAGCGCTGGCTAATTCCGAAGACTGATACAAAACCAAATGTGGGAGCGGGCTTGCTCGCGAATGCGGTGGATCAGTCGACATTTGCGCTGACTGACACACTGCCTTCGCGAGCAAGCCCGCTTGTATGGTTAGACTTGTAGGGGTGGTGGGACTAAAAG
>NZ_JAXCIS010000104.1:0-5470 GCF_034044025.1 Pseudomonas sp. SED1 | reverse complement strand
GTGGTGTTTTTTAGATGACGAACAGGTCGACAAACCGGTTCACGGGCGTGGCCTCAAGCTTCGCCTGATCCTTGCACAGCGCAAAAATCTCGGCGCTGCGCTGCGCAGTAAACCGGGTCGTCAGGTTGGCCTTGAACTTGTCTTCCAGCAACGGAATGCCATCCACCCGACGACGACGGTGACCAATCGGGTACTCCACAGCCACCTGTTCGGTACTGGACCCATCCTTGAAGAACACCTGCACCGCATTGGCGATGGAGCGCTTGTCGGCCTCCAGGTACTCGCGGCTGTAGCGCGGGGCTTCGACGATGACCATCTTCTCCCGCAATTCATCAATGATCGGATGGGCCGCGTGGAACTCATCTTCGTATTGCTCGGCCACCAGGTTGCCAAACGCCAGCGGCACGGCGGTCATGTATTGCAGGCAGTGATCACGGTCGGCCGCATTGGCCAACTGCCCGACTTTGGAAATGATGCGAATCGCCGACTCGTGGGTGGTGATGACAATCCTGTCGATCTCATGCAGGCGACTCTTCACTTGCGGGTGCAAGGTGACCGCCGCTTCACACGCGGTTTGCGCATGGAACTCGGCCGGGAAACTGATCTTGAACAGCACGTTCTCCATCACATAAGTGCCGTAGGGCTGCGACAGGCTGAAGGCGCGCTTGTCTTCGGGCTTGAGCGCCAGGTCCTTGTTGGTGTGGCTGAACAGCACGTCATAAAAGCCCCACTGCGGCGCGCTCAACACACCGGGAATCCCCATCTCGCCACGCATCGCGATGTCGGCCAGACGCACCCCGCGACTCGACGCATCCCCCGCCGCCCACGACTTGCGCGAACCGGCATTCGGCGCATGGCGATAAGTGCGCAGCGCCTGGCCGTCGACAAACGCCTGGGACAGTGCCGACAGCAGTTGCTCACGGTTGGCGCCCATCAACTTGGCGATGACGGCAGTGGAGGCGACTTTCACCAGCAGCACATGGTCCAGGCCGACGCGGTTGAAGGAGTTTTCCAGGGCGATCACGCCCTGGATTTCGTGGGCCATGATCATCGCCTCCAGCACGGCCCGTACGGTCAGCGGCGCCTCGCCGTTGGCCACGCGTTTTTGCGAGAGGTGATCGGCGACCGCGAGGATGCCACCGAGGTTATCCGACGGGTGCCCCCACTCGGCGGCGAGCCAGGTGTCGTTGTAGTCGAGCCAGCGCACGATGCAGCCGATGTCCCACGCGGCCTTGACCGGGTCCAGGCGGAACGAGGTGCCCGGCACCCGTGCGCCGAACGGCACCACCGTGCCTTCCACGATCGGCCCCAGGTGCTTGGTGCATTCCGGGAAACGCAGGGCCAGCAGGCCGCAGCCGAGGGTGTCCATCAGGCAGTTGCGGGCGGTGTCCAGGGCATCGCGGGATTCGATCCTGAAGTTCAGGACGTAGTCGGCGATATCCTGCAGGACCTGGTCGTAGTCGGGGCGGTTGTTCTGGTCGACGTTGGCGCTCATGGCAGTACTCCAAAGTGGGTTAGGTGTGGTCCATCCTCAGGGTCAGGGTTGAAGTTTTATAAAAGGCAGGTCTTGGTGCCTGCCTGTTGATTGCTTAAAACGAATCGCCGGGGACGCGCACGAACCCTTCCATCAACACCCGCGCACTGCGGCTCATGATGGCTTTTTTCACGACCCATTCACCGTTGACCTGGCTGGCCTCGGCGCCTACCCGCAGCGTCCCGGACGGATGCCCGAACCGCACGGCATTGCGCTCCACGCCGCCCGCCGCCAGATTCACCAGCGTGCCGGAAATCGCCGCCGCCGTGCCAATCGCCACCGCTGCCGTGCCCATCATTGCGTGGTGCAATTTGCCCATGGACAACGCCCGCACCAACAGGTCGACATCGGCCGCCTTGATCGCCTTGCCGCTGGACGCCACGTAATCCGCAGGCCGTGCCACGAACGCAACTTTCGGTGTGTGCTGCCGCTGGGCCGCTTCGTCCAGATGCTTGATCAAGCCCATGCGCAACGCACCGTGGGCACGAATGGTTTCAAACATCGCCAGGGCCTTGGGGTCGCTATTGATCGCACCCTGCAGCTCGGTGCCGGTGTAGCCCAGGTCCTGGGCGTTGATGAAGATGGTGGGAATCCCGGCATTGATCAGGGTCGCCTTGAACGTGCCGACACCCGGCACTTCCAGATCATCCACCAGGTTACCGGTAGGGAACATCGAGCCACCGCCGCCCTCTTCTTCCGCCGCCGGGTCCATGAATTCCAGCTGCACTTCGGCGGCCGGGAAGGTCACGCCGTCGAGTTCGAAGTCGCCGGTTTCCTGCACCGCACCGTCGGTGATCGGTACGTGGGCGATGATGGTCTTGCCGATGTTCGCCTGCCACACCCGTACCACGGCCACGCCGTTGTGCGGGACGCGCGCGGCATCCACCAGGCCAGCGCTGATGGCGAACGAACCCACCGCCGCCGACAGGTTGCCGCAGTTGCCGCTCCAGTCCACGAACGGTTTGTCGATGGAAACCTGGCCGAACAGATAGTCCACGTCGTGCTCGGCGCGGGTGCTTTTGGCCAGGATCACGGTTTTGCTGGTGCTGGACGTCGCGCCGCCCATGCCGTCGATTTGCTTGTCGTACGGGTCGGGGCTGCCGATCACCCGCAACAACAGCGCATCCCGCGCCGCGCCCGGCACCTGGGCCGATTCGGGTAAATCCTTGACGCTGAAAAACACGCCTTTACTGGTACCGCCACGCATGTAGGTGGCGGGAATCTTGATCTGCGGTACGTGTGCCATGGTGGTCCTCATGGGCCGGGGCGCGAACCCCGGCCACAGTTGTCAGGCGGTAACAGCCGATTCCAGGAAGTCCTGGGCAAAACGTTGCAACACGCCGCCCGCCTCGTAGATCGACACTTCTTCAGCCGTGTCCAGGCGGCAGGTCACCGGCACCTCGACACGCTCGCCATTCTTGCGGTTGATCACCAACGTCAGTTGCGCACGCGGGGTGCGTTCGCCGATCACGTCGTAGGTTTCAGTGCCGTCGATGTTCAGGGTCTTGCGGTCGGTGCCCGGCAGGAACTCCAGGGGCAACACGCCCATGCCCACCAGGTTGGTACGGTGGATACGCTCGAAACCTTCGGCGGCAATCGCTTCCACACCCGCCAGGCGCACGCCCTTGGCCGCCCAGTCCCGGGACGAGCCCTGGCCGTAGTCGGCGCCGGCAATGATGATCAGCGGCTGCTTGCGCTCCATGTAGGTTTCGATGGCTTCCCACATGCGCGTGACCTTGCCTTCCGGCTCCAGGCGCGCCAGCGAACCCTGCTTGACCCTGCCGTCTTCGATGACCATTTCATTGAACAGTTTCGGGTTGGCGAAGGTGGCGCGCTGCGCGGTCAAGTGGTCGCCGCGGTGGGTCGCGTAAGAGTTGAAGTCGACTTCCGGCAGGCCCATTTTCGCCAGGTATTCGCCGGCGGCGCTGTCGAGCATGATCGCGTTGGACGGCGACAGGTGATCGGTGGTGATGTTGTCCGGCAGCACCGCCAGCGGACGCATGCCCTTGAGCGGACGCGCGCCGGCCAGGGCGCCTTCCCAGTACGGCGGACGACGGATATAGGTGCTCTGCGGGCGCCAGTCGTACAGCGGCGTGACTTTCGGGCCGGTGTCTTCGTGGATCGCGAACATCGGGATGTAGACCTGGCGGAACTGCTCCGGCTTGACCGATGCCTTGACCACTGCGTCGATTTCTTCGTCGCTCGGCCAGATGTCCTTCAGGCGGATTTCCTTGCCGTCGGCGTCCAGGCCCAACACATCTTTTTCAATGTCGAAACGGATGGTGCCGGCAATCGCATAGGCCACCACCAGCGGCGGCGAAGCAAGGAACGCTTGCTTGGCGTACGGGTGGATACGGCCGTCGAAGTTGCGGTTACCCGAAAGCACGGCGGTGGCGTACAGGTCGCGGTCGATGATCTCTTGCTGGATCACCGGGTCGAGTGCGCCGGACATGCCGTTGCAGGTGGTGCAGGCAAACGCCACCACGCCGAAACCCAACTGCTCCAACTCGGTGGTCAGCCCGGCTTCGTCGAGGTACATGGCGACGGTTTTCGAACCCGGTGCCAGGGACGACTTGACCCACGGCTTGCGCACCAGCCCAAGCTTATTGGCATTACGTGCCAGCAGGCCGGCAGCAATCACGTTGCGCGGGTTGCTGGTGTTGGTGCAACTGGTGATGGCGGCGATGATCACCGCGCCGTCGGGCATTTGCCCCGGCACGTCATCCCACTGGCCAGAGATGCCCTTGGCCGCCAGATCGCTGGTGGCGACGCGGGCGTGGGGGTTGCTCGGGCCGGCCATGTTGCGCACTACGCTGGACAAATCGAAGCTCAGGCCACGCTCGTATTGCGCGCCCTTGAGGTCGTCCGCCCACAGGCCGGTGTGGCGAGCGTATTGCTCGACCAGGGCGACTTGTTCGTCTTCACGGCCGGTGAGCTTGAGGTAGGCGATGGTCTGTTGGTCGATGTAGAACATCGCCGCCGTGGCGCCGTATTCCGGGGCCATGTTGGAGATGGTGGCGCGGTCGCCCAGGGTCAGTGCAGAGGCGCCTTCGCCGAAGAACTCGAGCCACGCACCCACGACCTTTTGCTTGCGCAGGAACTCGGTCAGCGCCAACACCATATCGGTGGCGGTGATGCCCGGTTGCAGTTTGCCCGTCAGCTCCACGCCGACACTTTCCGGCAGGCGCATCCACGAGGCGCGGCCGAGCATCACGCTCTCTGCTTCGAGGCCGCCAACACCGATGGCGATCACGCCCAGCGCGTCTACGTGAGGGGTGTGACTGTCGGTGCCGACGCAGGTATCCGGGAAGGCCACACCGTCACGCACCTGGATCACCGGAGACATTTTCTCCAGGTTGATCTGGTGCATGATGCCGTTGCCCGGCGGGATCACGTCGACGTTCTTGAAGGCCTTTTTGGTCCACTCGATAAAGTGGAAACGGTCTTCGTTGCGGCGGTCTTCGATGGCGCGGTTTTTCTCGAACGCCTCCGGGTCAAAGCCACCGGCTTCGACGGCCAGGGAGTGGTCGACGATCAGTTGGGTCGGCACCACCGGGTTGACCTGGGCCGGGTCACCGCCTTGCAGGGCGATTGCATCGCGCAGGCCGGCAAGGTCCACCAAGGCGGTCTGGCCGAGGATGTCGTGGCACACCACACGGGCCGGGAACCACGGGAAATCGAGGTCGCGCTTGCGCTCGATCAGTTGGCTCAGGGATGCATTGAGGGTCGCCGGGTCACAGCGACGCACCAGGTTCTCGGCGAGTACGCGGGAGGTGTACGGCAGTGTGGCGTAGGCGCCGGGGGTGATTGCATCGACCGCCGCACGGGCGTCGTAGAAATCGAGGCGGCTGCCGGGTAGCGGTTTGCGGTGTTCAGTGTTCATCGTCAGGACTCGGTCACGGTAGTTGCAAAAGGAAGAACCGGTGCTGATCCAAG
>NZ_JAXCIS010000103.1:0-31542 GCF_034044025.1 Pseudomonas sp. SED1 | reverse complement strand
TTTTGGTTACTTTTGGGCTCTTTTCAAAAGTGACCCGCTGTAAGAGCGGAACCAATCTAAGCCATCACCCAATTAACGGATATTCACCCACCACCGGCCGTGATAAACCGCCGCGCCAAAAACCCATACAGCAGATACCCAAACGCCAACACCAGCGTCGCACCAAACACCGCCTCCTCACCACACGCATAAATCGCATACAGCGAATACCCCACGGCAATCAGCAACACCGTGGTATTGCGTGCATAAATCGAGGCCGCCACCCGCGCCTTGTGCATCATCACCAGCAGCCCGGTCAGCGCAGTGACGTAGGGAATCAAATTGGTCACCACCGCCAGGTTCACCAGCTTGCCGAACTGGGCGCTGGCGGTGGGCGAGATGGTCGACAAGGCAATCAGGCTCTGCAACGCCGCACAGGCAATCAGCCCCCATACGGGGGCCTGGGCGCGGCTCACCCGGCTGAAGAACCGCGGAAACAGACGCTGGTCCGCCGACATCTTGGCCGTTTGCGCCAAGGTGAACTGCCAGCCCAACAGCGAACCAATGCACGCCACCACCGCCAGCGCCATGATGATATCGCCCACCAGCGGCGTGAAAATCTGCGCATACACCAAGGCAAACGGCGCTGAAGACTCAGCCAGTTCGGCATTGGGCACGATGCCCTGAATCACCGTGGTCGACAGCACATACACCAGCGCCGCGCCGAGGGTGCCGAGCAGGCAGGCCAGCGGCACGGTGCGCTTGGGATCTTCCACCGCGTCATAGCCCTGGGCCGCGGACTCCATGCCGAGGAACGCCCAGAGGGTCAGCGGGATACTCGTGCCAATGGCGTCCCATAGTTGCAACTGGTTGGGGTTCCAGGCGTCGCTGAACACCTCGGCCTTGAAATAGAACCAGCCGAACACGCTCAAGCCCGCCACGGGAATGATCACGCCCCACACGGTGACCACGCCGATCCGGCCGGTGAGGCGCGGGCCTCCGAAGTTGGCCACGGTGGTCAGCCAGATCAGCGCGAGGGTGCCGATAAACAACGGGATCGGCCCGCTGCCCAGCCACGGGATGAAGGACGACAGATAGCCCACCGCCGAAATCGCAATCGCCACATTGGCGATGATCAGCGACAGGAAATACAGGAACGAACAGAGGAAGAACCCCGACTTGCCGTGGGCCTCTTCGGTGTAGGCCGACATGCCGCCGGTGCGGGTGCAGAAGAGGCCGCACTGGGCAAAGCAGTACGCGATCGCCATCGAGCCCACGGCGGTGATCAGCCACGACAACAGCGAGATCGCGCCCAACTGCGCCATGCTGGCGGGCAGCATGATGATGCCCGAGCCCATCATGTTGATCGCCACGAGGGTGGTCAGGCCCATCAGGCTCATCTTTTTGCTTGGCTCGGCCATCGGCAACTCCTTGTCGTGGGGCGTGGGATGGCAGGCTAGCACGTTGTTGTCAGTTCGCCTTCGGGCCCCGGTTTTCCCCCAGGATTCGCGCCGCATCCCGCGCCGGTGGCAGGCCGAATACCCGAGCGTAATCGCGGCTGAACTGGGTGGCGCTTTCATAGCCGACTTCGAAGGCGGCACTGGTGACGTTTTTGGCGCTGGCCACCATCAACGTGCGGGCCTGCAGCAAGCGCACGCGTTTTTGATACTGCAACGGGCTCAGGTTGGTGACGGCCTTGAAGTGCCGGTGGAAGGCCGACACGCTCATCGCGGCTTTCTGCGCCAGGGCTTCTACCCGGATCGGTTCGGCGAAGTCCCGGCGAATCCACTGGATCGCCTGGCTCACCCGGGCCATGGCGGTGTCTGGCGCGGCTATTTCACGCAGCATCCAGCCGTGGGGGCCTTGCAGTACGCGGTAGAGAAGCTCGCGCTCGTAAACCGGCGCGAGGGCGGCGATTGCCTCGGGGTTGCCCATCAGCCGCAGCATGCGCAGCCAGGCGTCTATCAACTCCGGGGTGACGGCGGCCACGGAAAAGCCGGCATCGTGGTCGTAGCGCCCGGCAGGTTCGGGCAAGTCGCTCAGTAGCGTCGCGAGCACCGTCGGGTCCAGTGTCAGGCTGACCGCCAGGTAGGGTTCACCGGTCGCCGCCGGGTGCACGGTGCCCACCGCAGGCAGCTCGATGGACATCACGAAATACGTCGCCGGGTCGTACCGCAGGGTGCGGTCGCCCACGGTCATGGATTTGCTGCCCTGCAGGATCAGGTTGATCATCGGGTCATACACGGCGGCCAGCATATGCTCGGGAATCGCGCCCTGGACCATGGCCACCCGCGGGATACCCGTTTCAGTGCGGCGGTTTTCGGCCTTGGCGGCCAAGGCACGCAGTTCGATCAGTTGTGTGTTCATGCCGGGCATGCTGAGCGCCCAGGCGTGTCATGTGCAAGAAAAAAGCAGAAACAGGCAGGTTTCGAGCAGGAACGGCTGCGGCGGATCAGGCGGACAAGCCTACTGTGGTGACTCATTTGAGCAAGCAGTGGAGCCACACATGGGCGTTATCCTTATCACCGGCGGCAGCCTTGGCATTGGTGCCAGCACTGCAGAGCTGTGTGCCCGGCAAGGCATGGGCGTGATCCTGACCTACAACAGCCATCCAGAGGCCGCACACGCAGTAGTGCAGAAGATTGAGGCGGCGGGCGGCAAGGCGCTGGCGCTGCCGTTGGATGTGGCTGACGTCAGCTCCTTCGAGGGTTTTGCCGAGGCGGTAAAACGGGGGTTATCGGCGACCTGGGGCGTAAGTGGCTTGAGTGGGCTGGTGAATAACGCCGGTTATGGCCTGTTCAATCCCCTGGAATCGGTCACTGAGGCCCAGTTCGACGGCCTGCTGAATGTGCACCTCAAAGGGCCGTTTTTCCTGACTCAAACCTTGTTGCCGCTGCTGCAAGCCCACGCCTGCATCGTCAACCTCACCAGCGCCACGACCCGTGTGGCCACCGCCGGCGTAGCACCTTACGCAGCCTTCAAGGGCGCGCTGGATGTACTCACCCGTTATATGGCCAAGGAGTTTGGCGAACGGCAGATCCGTGCGAATGCCGTCTCTCCGGGAGCCATCCGCACCGAACTGGGCGGCGGGCTCAATGACGAGTTCGAAGCGCTGCTGGCTTCCCAAACGGCCCTCGGCCGAGTGGGCGAGCCTGAGGACGTGGCGCGCGTGATCGCCATGTTGCTGTCTGAAGAAGGCCGCTGGATCAATGCCCAGACGATCGAGGTCGCGGGCGGTTACATCATCTGAAAAGCGAGGCTACAGCATGCTGGATCATGTCTTTTTGTCGGTCAGCGATGTTCGACGTTCCATCGATTTCTACCAGGCCGCACTGGCCCCGCTGGGCATCACCACGCGCCACGACTACGACGGCAAGGCTGGCCCACCCGGCCATCCGGACCTCAAAGGGTTTGGCGCCAATGGGCGGATATTCTTCTGGTTGCGCGAGGGTGTGGTCGAGGGCAGGGCGGTGCATGTGGGGTTTGTCGCCAGCAGCAGGGCCGAGGTCGATGCGGCCTACCTGGCGGCAATCAATGCCGGTGCTGTCGACAACGGCGCACCGGGTGCACGTTTGCACTATGACCCGAACTACTACGCGGCCAACGTGCTGGACCCCGACGGCTACAGCCTGGAATTTGTCTACAAGAACTGGCAGCACGGCCAATGAAAACCTTAATGATCTATGGCGCCACGGACTACACCGGACGCGACAGCTATACCGCCCTTGGCGGCGGTGGAAGCCGCGCGTCGGGTGTTGGCCGGTGAACGCCAACCGGGGTTCGCAACGCCGGGGCGCGTGTTGGATGTAGGGTTTGCCGAAACCATCGCGGGCACCGCGATTATCGACGTGTAAGCCACTCCATCCCTCCGACCACTTATCGGTTGGCGTCGCTGTTCAACTGAACCGCAGCCGTGCTTGCACCCCTTAATTAGGTAATCACCTCAACAACAGGAGTGCAGGCCATGCGAGCGATGACTTACCAGGGCGCCCACAAAGTACAGGTCGATACCGTTCCCGATCCGATTATCGAACAACCCGACGACATCATTTTGCGAGTGACGGCCACTGCTATCTGCGGCTCCGATTTGCACTTGTACCGGGGCAAGATTCCAACGGTGGAGCACGGTGATATTTTCGGCCACGAGTTCATGGGTATCGTCGAGGAAACCGGGCCGGCGGTCACCCAGGTACAACGCGGTGACCGCGTGGTTATTCCGTTCGTAATTGCCTGTGGCGACTGTTTCTTCTGCCAGTTGCAACAGTTCGCTGCCTGCGAAACCACCAACGATGGGCGCGGGGCGATCCTGAATAAAAAAGCCATTCCACCGGGTGCGGCGCTATTTGGCTACAGCCGTCTGTACGGTGGCGTTCCTGGTGGCCAGGCTGAGCTGGTGCGGGTGCCAAAGGCCAATACCGGGCCATTCAAAGTGCCCGGCACCTTGGCGGATGACAAAGTGTTGTTCCTTTCCGATATCTTGCCCACCGCCTGGCAGGCGGTGACCAATGCGGGTATCGGCGCAGGTTCCAGCATCGCGATTTACGGCGCCGGGCCCGTGGGGCTGCTGAGTGCTGCGTGTGCACGCATGCTCGGTGCCGAGCAGATTTTCATGGTTGACCAGCACGCCTACCGGTTGGCGTACGCCCAGCAAATGTACGGTGTGATCCCGGTTAACTTTGAGGACGACGATGACCCTGCCGACACCATCATTCGCCAGACCAAGGGCATGCGCGGTGTGGATGGCGTGGTGGACGCCGTAGGGTTCGAAGCCAAGGGCAGCACGACTGAAACCATCCTCGCCACCCTCAAGCTCGAAGGCAGCAGCGGCAAAGCCTTGCGTCAATGCATCGCCGCGGTGCGCCGGGGCGGGACAGTGAGCGTGGCGGGGGTGTACTCGGGGTTTATCCATGGCTTTATGTTCGGCGATGCTTTCGACAAGGGCCTGACGTTCAAGATGGGCCAGACTCACGTGCAGCGCTTTCTTCCCGAGCTGCTTGAGCATATCGAACTGGGGCACCTGAACCCGGAGGCGATCGTCACCCATCGGCTGTCCCTGGAACAGGCGGCGCGCGGTTATGAACTGTTTGATAAGTGCGAAGAGGATTGCCGCAAGGTGATCCTGTTACCCGGGGCGGATAACCGGCCTTTGACCGAGCCGCTGGAAGAAATGACCCCGGTGTACCAGGGGCAGGGTGCAACCCTGGTTTAGCAAAGGGCAGGGCCTTGACGGTGCGGTTTATGCTACGTCAAGGCCAACCCTTTCCCGCTCACGACGAAACGGGCAGCTCAAGCTGTTGCAGTGGCAGTAAGTCCATCACATCACAGAATAACGACCGATGGCGCCAGTCGTTGCGGTCACCAATCACGTAGAACCGCCGCTTGGCGCGTGTCGCGGCGACGTTCAGCAAGTTGGGTTCGCAGACTACCCAGTCGCGCGCGCCCGGGTTCTCGCTGCTACCGCCCAGCACCATGATCACCACAGCGGCTTCTTTACCTTGCATGGTATGGATAGTGCCAAACACCATCTTGCGCGGAAGCAGCTGTTTGATGCGTTCCCTGACGGCCTGGAACGGCGTGATGACCGAGATATCAGCAATGCTCACCCCCTCGTCACGCAACCTGCCCAGCAAGGACTGCAGCGCGGCGCCCTCGGCGGCGACCCAGTTGCCGGTGGAAGCTCCGCTCGCTTGAATCCAGCCGGTCGGCAGGCCAGCAGTGGTTTCCTTCTCCGGGCTTGGGCTGAGGGTGCCGAATACCATGACACCGTCATAGGCGATTCGGTTAGCCAAGGCATACATCGGCCGGTCACAACGTCGGTGCACCACGAGGGGCAGGCCAACCCAGCGCTTGTCTT
This sequence comes from Pseudomonas sp. SED1, assembly GCF_034044025.1. NCBI lineage: Bacteria > Pseudomonadati > Pseudomonadota > Gammaproteobacteria > Pseudomonadales > Pseudomonadaceae > Pseudomonas > Pseudomonas sp. SED1. The sequence goes on along the minus strand of NZ_JAXCIS010000103.1, from coordinate 25,709 downwards.
GGGCAGGCCCCATCATTCGCCCCCAAAGAGTGGCTTCGTCGGCCAGGGTCTGGGCGGATTGGCGGTTGGGTAGCCAGTGGGGGTCAACCGCATAGCGGGTTCGCATGTGTTCGAGTACAGCATCGGAGACGGTAATGATGGGCTTGAGTTGCAAGGGGTCGCCTACCAGTACAGCGCGACGCGCACGCCAAAGGGCACCGACGGCAGCTTGTGGGGTTGCCTGACCGGCCTCATCCACCAGCAGCCAGCCGATTTCACCGACACCCAGGGAGCCGAACGACCGCGCAAAGGAGGCGAAGGTGCTGCTCAACACAGGCACGAGCATGAACAGCGAGGCCCAGCTTGAGCGAATGGCATCCCGTGAGACACCCTGGAATCGACCGCCTTGCAGCACACTGTTGATGAAGAACAGATTGGCGCGAATCCGTTTGGCTTCAAGTTCAAAGAAGCATTGATGCAGTTTGAGCGCCTGGATAAATACCTGGGCCCGTGCCTCTCGCCAACCCTTAATGGCCCAGGGCTCAACCAGCTCGATTGCCTCGCCACGGCCAATGATCCCATGACGCAGCCAGGCCAGGAGATGCTCGGCCTTGCCGGTTTGCGCCAAGCGTGTGACGTGTTCAACGTGTTGACGCTGGCGTTCCTGGAGGAGCGTCAGGGCTTGGTGTGCTGCGCGACTGAGGTCATCGAGCCGTGTGCGTTCAGCGGTCAGGCGAAGCGTACTGCGTTTGATGCGTTCGAAGTCTTCTTCTGCGATCAGGTGCCTGGCACTGATCAGTCGCCGCTGCGTGCTCCAGTTGCGATGGGCACCCCAAAAGCTGAACAGGTTGGCCAAAAATCCGGGTTTGTTCTGCTGAAGGCGTTGCAGTTCCAGCAGGCACTCTTGCAACAGGTGCCGGGCAGGCTTGAACTCGACCTCATCCAGTTGCGTCAGCTGCGCCTCAACATCCTTTATGTTTTGGCTTGACTGCCGCAGAGCGTCTGATTGCTCAGTGACCTGTTGGGATAAGGCGTTCAACGCGAGGAGCTGCGCATTGATGCCGTTGGCGTCGGCACTCAGTTGCTCAACGCGAGCTTTTGCTGCGTTGTAGGCAGCGACAGCTTGCCGCCAGGTGTCCTGGCGCTGAGCTGTTGTTCGGGTGGTATCGGCGTGTGTCTTGAGCCAGCCGAGGAAGCCACGCGGGGTGCTGATGTCTTCGTCAGGCGATTCGCCGGATTCGCTGTCGGCGGCCTCAGGTTCGTCATCCAGCTCTTCGGCATCCAGGGCGGGCAGCCATTCGGTTGCCTCATCGGCCTTGTTGCCAGCCTTGGTTTTTTCGGGTGCCTGGCCGTAAAAATAACGGCTGACAAAGGCTTTGCGCCGAGCTTTGCTGCCAAGTGCCGCGGAAATCAGTCCCCAGGCCGGTTGTCCGCTGACCAACTCACCCAGTTCGCCGAAATAGTCGGCCTCCGGCAGCCAGCTTTCGTCGATTTTGTTCCGTTGAGGCAGCTCCATCGTGACGTTTTCAACGGCGCCGTTATTCGAAGACGCGATCACGATTTCAAAGCCAAAAAGGGCCGGGTCGAGCTTGTGGATGTTCTGAAAATCAGCCCCGTCGCCGACTTTTTCGGGCATGCCCTCGACGAAGGCCTGGGAGGCGCGCGACAGGCTGGCGAGTACATCGGCGCGTCGGGTGACGACGGCGGCGATCAGGTCCCGCAGCAGGGTGGTCTTGCCTGTTCCCGGAGGACCGTTGACGCCAATCAGGCCCTCACCCTCAGCCAGGGTGTCGATGATGGTGTTCACCGCCAACTGCTGCGAGTGCACCAGGCCCAGGTGGCGCTCTGCGGGCCAGCAACCTGGGGCGTAATATTTCGGGGTCAGACGCTCGATCAACTGCGCCGAGGCATCGTCTTCATCGACGTGCAGACGGTTTTCCGGGCTGTGACGCTTGAGGTATTGATCAAGTGCCTTGCTGGTACAGCCTTTGCTGAGGCTGTCTGACACATCGGCGAGGTCTGACAGCAGGAAGCTGTTGAGCGGGTCGTCTTCCGGTTCCGGCTTTTTCTCCTTGACGGGAGTGGAGCGAAACCGGTGCCGAAACAGCGCCAATTCCTGGAAAAACTCATCCACGCCCAGAAAGCGTCGAATCCTGGCGGTCAACTCAAGCAACGCAGCGGCGTCGACCTGTCCGCCCATCAACGGCTTGATGTCTTCACGCAGGGCGTTCTGGTCCTCGTCGAAGCCTCTTTTCCAATCTTTCCCTGTCAGCGTTTTTCCCAGGAACCAGGCTTCGCTGGACAGCACCAGGCTGTCTTGCACCATCATCCCCTGCGCGGTGAACTTCAGCGCAAACAGTGCAGACTCGCGGCTTTTGGGTTGTTCCCGGTAACCCTGGTCGGCGCCGTAAAGCGCCTTGAGCTTTTCTGCGACAAGCTTGCTGTCGTACAGATGAGCAAAGAGGGTATGGCTCCAGATTCGGTTCTCGGCAATCGGCTGCCGGGCGATCGGGCTTTGTTCCGACCAAGGCATCACCGGCCGCCCGGCATTGATGTCGTGAAAAAATGACGACGGCAGGCTGTCGCGCTTCTCGATTTTTGGTGCCGACTGGGGCTGTAGCAATTCGACGGCATGCCAGTAACGGGTGATGCTTTCTTGGTTCATCAAATTCATTCCCTGGTGTTTGATGACGGGGTGTCCCTTACGCGATCAGCCTGCCACCTGCGGCTGCATCCGCAACTCGCCTTCCACATCCTTGACCAAACCACTGGCCAAAAACAACGGTGCCACGCGTTTGTGCAATTGCGGCTCGACAAACTCTTTTACCGTGTCCAGCGCCAGCGCGCCAGTCGGCGGCAACTCTGCCTTGGTGTAGGACAACCAGGCCTTTTTCAGCATCAGCAGCACGTCGCTGCCGGCGGTGGAGGCGAAGCGGCGGTGGACCTTCTTGCCGCCGAAATCGAAGGTGTGCTGGAACTCGTAACCGGCCTCGTTACCTTCGCTGGCGACGCAGCGGATACAGGTGCAGGGGCCATCGCCGAACGCGCCGCGCAGGTAGTTGTTGAAGTCCACCACGGGCCTGAGTGACAGGCGCTTGTCCACCTCGAACAGGTCCCCGGTCATTTTTTCGTCAGTGTTCAAGGTCGATTTCCTCGCAGCGGTTTTTTCAAGGGCGGGACGATACCAGCCGAAAGCGCCCGCGGGCAGTGTTTTTCGTATATCCATAGATCTCGATATTCTTTTTCGCACCGTACGCGGATCGCTACGCTCGCAGCCCTTCTCTATGTCGCGGCAGCGTTCTCATGATAATAAAACGACCCACCCTGACCCTCCTGGCAGCAGCCAGTGTGCTCCTCAGCCTTGGTGTACACGCCGAAGGCAAAATCAGCATCGCCCAGCAATTCGGCATTGGCTACTTGATCCTCGACGTGGTTCGCGACCAGAACCTGATCGAGAAACACGGCAAGGAGCAGGGCCTGGACATCAAGGTGGAGTGGAACAGCATCTCCGGCGCCACCGCGATGAACGAGTCGCTGCTGGCCGGTGCGCTGGACGTGGTCTCGGCGGGTGTGCCGCCGATGCTGACGCTGTGGGACCGTACCAAGGGCAAGCAGAACGTCAAGGCTATTGCCTCGCTGGGGTCGATGCCCAATTACCTGCTGACCAATAACCCGGACGTGAAGACCCTCAAGGACTTCAGCGAGAAAGACCGCATCGCCGTGCCGGCTGCCGGCGTGGGCTTCCAGTCGCGCACCTTGCAGATTGAAACCGCCAAGCAATTCGGCGATGCCAACTACAAGAAGTTCGACGACATCTCCATCAGCCTGGCGCATCCGGACGCTACTGCTGCGTTGATTGCCGGCGGTTCAGAGATCAACGCGCACTTTTCCAGCCCGCCGTTCCAGTACCAGGAATTGTTGAATCCCAAAGTGCACAAGGTGCTGAGTTCCTACGACATCCTCGGCGGCCCGGCCACGTTCAACGTGCTGTACACCACCGAGAAATTCCACGACGAAAACCCCAAGACCTACAAGGCGTTCTACGACGCGCTGGCCGAGGCAGAGAAGATTATCAAGGCTGACAAACCGGCAGCGGCCCAGGCATATATTCGTGTCGAGCAATCGAAGCTGCCGTTGTCGCTGGTGGAGAAGATTGTCCAGGACCCGGAAATCGACTTCACCATCGTGCCGCAGCGTACCTATATTTATGCGGAGAAATTGCAGGCGTTGGGCGTGCTGAAAAACAAGGCGGGGAGCTGGAAGGATTACTTCTTTGAAGAGGCGCATGGCGGGAACGGCAGCTGACTCTTTTCTGAATTGAAGCGCACACAAAAATGTGGGAGCGGGCTTGCTCGCGAATGCGGTGGGTCAGCCAGCACATGTATCGACTGATCCACCGCATTCGCGAGCAAGCCCGCTCCCACAGGGGATCCCGTTCTCATTTTGGGTCTTTGTTGTCTGATGATCAGCGGAAGAACTCCCCCGGTGTGGCATCGAACTGCTGGCGGAAGGCGTTGATAAAAGCTGAGGTGGATTCATAGCCACACGCCAATGCCACATCCGTCACCCGTTCACCTTGTTCCAGGGCGGGCAGGGCGCTCAACAATCGCAGGCGCTGGCGCCACGCGCGGAAGGTCAGGCCGGTGTCGCTCAGGAACAGCCGGCTGAGGGTTTTTTCGCTCACCGCCAGTTTCTGGCTCCATTGCCCCAGGGTGGTTTGCTGCTCGGGGTGCAGGTTCAGGCTGCGGTAAATCTGCCGTAACCGGCTGTCGGCCGGCAGCGGCAACATCAGGTCGACCTGGGGGGCGGCGGCCAACTGGTCCAGCACAACCTGGGCCAGCCGCCCATCCGGGCCGTCCTCGGCATATTCAACCGGCAATTCACTGAAGCTGCGAATCAACTCCCGCAACAGGCTGCTCACCGCCAGCACCTGGCAGCGCTCGGCCGCCCAGCCGGTGACGCTGCAATCCAGGTACAAGCTGCGCATCTCGGTATGGGGCGAACTGAACACCCGGTGCGGCATGCCGGCCGGGATCCACACGGCCCGCTGGGGTGGCGCGACGAAGCGTCCTGCACTGGTCTGGATCTCCAGCACCCCGGAAATCGCGTAGGACAACTGCACCCACGGGTGACTGTGACGGCGGGTCAGAGCGCGGTTGGGCAGGGATTCGGTGCGGCCATACACTGGCCTCGGCAGGCTGGAAAGCCCGGGCACGCTGCGGCGCACGGTTTTGTCATGTCCTTTAGGCGGCATTTACTGGCTCATTGGCGTTAGTCGGTAACAAGCCGTTACGTTAGAGTCGCGATGATGCTCTTGGCAACCCCTGGAAGATTGGCCTATGACACGCCCACGCTTTTTACCTGACAACTTCACCCTGACCCTGGTGGCCACGGTGATCCTCGCGTCCCTGCTGCCCGCCAGCGGCCAGACCGCCGTGGCCTTTGGCTGGGTGACCAACCTGGCCATCGCGCTGCTGTTTTTCCTGCATGGTGCCAAGCTGTCGCGCCAGGCCATCGTCGCCGGTGCCGGGCATTGGCGTCTGCACCTGCTGGTGTTCAGCCTGACCTTCGTGTTGTTTCCGCTGCTGGGTCTGGCGCTCAAGCCGGTGTTGTCGCCGCTGATCGGCAAAGACCTGTACATGGGCATGCTCTATCTGTGTGCATTGCCCGCCACCGTGCAGTCGGCGATTGCCTTTACTTCCCTGGCCCGGGGCAACATCCCTGCAGCGATTTGCAGCGCGGCGGCGTCGAGCCTGTTCGGGATCTTCCTGACGCCGTTACTGGTGACCTTGCTGCTTAATGTGCATGGCGACGGCGGCTCCACGATCGATGCGATCCTGAAAATCAGCGTGCAGTTGTTACTACCGTTCATCGCCGGGCAAATCGCCCGGCGCTGGATCGGCGAGTGGGTAGGGCGTAACAAGTCCTGGCTGAAGTTCGTCGACCAGGGTTCGATCCTGCTGGTGGTCTACGGCGCGTTCAGCGAAGCGGTCAACGAAGGCATCTGGCACCAGATTCCACTGTGGGAACTGGGCGGCCTGGTGGTGGCCTGCTGTGTGTTGCTGGCCCTGGTACTGGTGGCGTCCACGGTGCTGGGCAAGGCTTTCGGGTTTAGCCAGGAAGACCGGATCACCATCCTGTTCTGCGGCTCGAAGAAAAGCCTGGCCACCGGTGTGCCGATGGCCCAGGTGCTGTTTGCCGGGGCGAGCATGGGCGTGTTGATTTTGCCATTGATGCTGTTTCACCAGATCCAGTTGATGGTCTGCGCGGCATTGGCCCAGCGCTATGCCAAGCGTCCTGAATCGATTCCCGAGTTGATGGGGCAAGTCGATCCCTGAACCGTCGTGTTACTATTTTTTGCGCGCGGCTCAAGGGCCGGCATCGGGCCGGCAAGATCCGCGCGCACATGAGTACGACGACCTGTAAATGAGCATTTCCGCCGCAACACCTCAAGCCAACTGGCAACCGGTCTTCGCCCTCGCGTTGGCCGCTTTTGTGTTCAACACCACCGAATTTGTGCCGGTCGGCCTGCTGAGTGCCATCGGCGCGAGCTTCGACATGCCCATCGCCAGCGTCGGCCTGATGCTGACCATCTATGCGTGGATCGTGTCCCTGACCTCGCTGCCGGTGATGCTGCTGACCCGCAACGTCGAGCGGCGCAAGCTGTTGATCGTGCTGTTCGGCATGTTTATCGCCAGCCATATCCTGTCCAGCGTGGCCACCAGCTTTGGCATCCTGATGCTCAGCCGGGTGGGCATTGCGCTGTCCCATGCGTTGTTCTGGTCGATCACGGCCTCCCTCGCGGTGCGTCTGGCGCCGGAGGGCAAGCAGGTGCAGGCCCTCGGCTTGCTGGCTACCGGTACTTCGCTGGCGATGGTGCTGGGTATTCCGCTGGGCCGCCTGCTGGGCGAAGCCATGGGTTGGCGCACCACCTTCCTGGTGATCGGCGCTTTTGCTGCCGGGCTGGTGTTCTGGCTGGCGCGCACCTTACCGCTGCTGCCGAGCCAGAACTCCGGTTCGTTGCGCAGCCTGCCACTGCTGTTCAAGCGCCCGGCGCTGGTGGCGTTGTATGTGCTGACGGCGATGGTGGTGACGGCGCAGTTCACGGCCTATAGCTATGTTGAACCGTTCGTTGAAGGCGTTGCTGGCATGAGTGGCAACACCGTGACCCTGATCCTGCTGGTGTTCGGCGGCGCGGGCATCATCGGTTCGCTGCTGTTCAGCCTGGTGCACCGCTTTAACCCGCATCGATTCCTGATCACCGCCGTGACTGTCCTTGCGCTGTGCCTGGCGTTGCTGCTGCCGTTGAGTGGCGAGGTGTCGTACCTGGTGACCCTGAGTGTGTTCTGGGGCATGGCGATCATGGGCTTTGGTCTTGCGCTGCAATCGAAGGTACTGGTGTTGGCGCCGGATGCGACGGATGTGGCCATGGCGATGTTTTCCGGGATCTACAACATCGGCATCGGCGGCGGGGCGTTGATGGGCAGTTGGGTGGGTAGCCACTTTGGGTTCGCCTGGATCGGCGCGGCGGGTGGGTTGCTGGCGGCGGTAGCGCTGATTGGGTATTGCCTGGCGATTTATCGGTTTGGGCAAGGCGTGGCGCGCGCCCCTCTGTAGGAGCGAGCTTGCTCGCGAAAAATGTGAAGGCCCCGCTGGTTATCAGATTACCCAGGTGTATTTAACGCCTGGGCAGTGTCCAGATCCGTGATCAAAACATCCAGATAACCGCCCTTGAGCGCGCCGCGAATCGCCTGGACCTTGCTTGGCCCCCCCGCCAGGCCCAGCACCCGCTGGATCGAACGCAGTTTCGGCAAGGCCACGGACACCACGAATTCCTCGTCCTCTTCGAGCACCGGGCGCCCTTCGGCGTCGAAGTAGCGCAGGCAAATATCGCCCACCGCGCCGCGCTCGGCCAGCAGGCGCAGCATGTCTTCGGTGTAGTAGTTGCCGCTGTTGCGCAGCAGTTGCGAGGGCTCCAGGTCGCCAATCCCGACAATCGCCAACGTGATGCTGTCAAAGCGGTTCAGCACTTCCTTGACCTCTTCCATCTCGATGATGCGCTGCTTGCTCTCCACCGATTGCTCGATGCTTTGGGACGGCAGCAGGAATGCCGGGCAGTTGAGCAGGGTGGCCAGGCGTTGGGTCAGTAGGGTGGCTTCAAACGCACCCTTGTTGCCGACACCGCCGAGCAGTTGCACGACTTCCTGGGCGCCCTGTTTGCCGGGCTGGGCGTGCAGGTGCCCGACCATGGCGCGAATGGTGCTGCTCCACGACGAGATGCCGATGTGGTCCTGGGGCGAGAGGCTGGTCTCCAGATAGTGCGCGGCGGCCGAGCCAATGGCTTGCTTGATGCTCTCATCAACGCCCGGCTCGGTGGCCTCGACCACGATCACCCGGCGCACGCCATAGCGGCGCTGCAACTGGGTTTCCAGCTCCAGGTGCAGGCCCTGCAGGCGCATGACGGTGATCTTCACCACGCCTTCCTGCAGCGCCCGGCGCAGGGCGCGGCTGATAAAGGATTGGGACAAATCCAGCTGTTCGGAAATCTCGGACTGCTTGAGACCTTCTTCGTAATAGAGGCTGGCGATCTTGGTGATCAGCCGTTGTTCTTCGATCTGGCTCATGACGGTCTCAGTCAATGACATCAATAGCCGGTGAGGATACCAAACCGGCGCCGCTCGTTACGACATGATCAGGCCGCCGTCGATATTGATCGCCTGCCCGGTGAGGTAAGCCGCGTCGTCCGAGGCCAGGAACGCCACCAGCCCCGCCACGTCCGAGGGCTTGCCGGCGCGGCGCAGGGGGATGTTCTTGACCCATTCGGCCATCAGCTCGCCCTTGCCGTAGCGTTTTTCGTCGGTGCTGAGGATTTCGCCCCACACCCGGTCGTTGTAGTCCCACATTTCGCTTTCGATGATGCCGGGGCAGAACGCGTTGACCGTGATGTTGTGCCGCGCCAGTTCCAGCGCCAGGCTTTGGGTAATGCCGATCACGCCCATTTTGCTGGCGGCGTAGTGCGGGGTATAGATGAAACCCTGGCGACCCTGCCCGGAAGAGGTGTTGATCAGGCGCCCGCTGCCTTGTTTGACCATATATTTGGCGGCTTCCCGGCAGCCGAGCCACACGCCGGTGGTGTTGACTTGCAGCACCTTGTCGAAGTCGGCGCGGGGCATTTTGTCGAAGTGGTCAATGGTGATGATGCCAGCGTTTTGCACCGATACGTCGATGCTGCCAAAGCGCGCGTGCGCCTCACTGTAGAGCTTCTCGATATCGCTTTCACTGGTCACGTCAATGGCCAGAGCCAGGGCGTTGACCGCGTATTCCTTGGCCAGATGCTCGGCGGTGAAGGTCACGCGCTCCAGGTCATTGGAGGCCATCACCAGGTTGGCGCCTTCCTGGGCGAAGCGTTCGGCAATGCCGGCACCGATGCCACGGCAGGCGCCAGTGATCACTACGGTTTTACCGCTGAATCGTTGAGACATTTGGAGGGCTCCAGTGAGTTACCAGCACACAAAACCGCCATCGACCAACAGGTCGACGCCGGTGCAGAAAGACGACGCCTGGCTGACCAGGAAAATCGCCGGGCCGACCATTTCTTCAACGCTTGCCATGCGCCCCATGGGCGTGGTTTGTTCGAAAATCTTCACCTGGTCGGCCACTTCCGGGCGCGAGTTCATCGGTGTGGCGGTGTAGCCAGGGCTGATGCAATTGACCCGCAGGCCTTTGTCGGCCCATTCCATCGCCAGGCTTTTGCTCAGGTGAATCACCCCGGCCTTGGAGGTGTTGTAATGAGCTTGCAGCAGGCCACGGTTGACGATGCTGCCGGACATCGAGGCGATGTTGACGATGGCCCCTTTGCCTCGGGGCAGCATCACGGCCGCCTGGGCCTGGCAGCTCAGGAAAATCCCGGTGAGGTTGATGTCGAGGGTGGCTTGCCAGCGTTGCAGTTCGAGGTCTTCGGCGGCCTGGGCATTGGCGATACCGGCGCAGTTGACGGCCACGCTGAGGTCGCCCAGGACTTTTTCAGTGCGGGCGATGGCGGCGTCGAGGGCATTGCGGTCGGTTACGGTACCGGCCAGGGCCAGGCCGCGACGGCCAAGGGCTTCGATGCGTTCTACCGTGCTGCGGATACCGGGGCTGCCGGGCAGGTCGAAGCAGGCCACATCGGCCCCGGCTTCGGCCAGGCCCACGGCGATGGCCTGGCCGATGCCGCTGCCGGCGCCGGTGACGAAGGCGACCTGATCTTTAAGACTGAAAAGTTGCATGGGTTGCTCCACGTCGAATTGTTTAAGCCGTAGCCATTTCCATGACTGAAACCGGGGTTGCCGCGCCGCGCTCCAGAATCCCCATCTGCCGCCCTCGGCTCATCACCATCACCCGGTGCGACAGGCCGAGCACTTCATCCAGGTCGGAGCTGACCACAATCACCGCCATGCCATTGGCCGCCAGGTCTGCGATCACTTCATAAATCGCCGCGCGGGCGCCGACGTCGATGCCTCGGGTCGGCTCATCCAGAATGAATACTTTCGGGTTACGGGCGAGCCATTTGGCAATGATCACTTTTTGTTGATTGCCGCCGGACAAGCTGGAGATGCGTTGCTGCGGCGCACCTTTCACACCCAGGCGTGTCGCGGCTGCCTGGGCAAACTCCCGCAGGCGGCCGGGCAGTACCCAGCCACGCTTGTCCAGCAGGTCGGTATTGCCATACATCATGTTGTCTTCGATGCGATGCTCGACCACCACGCCTTGTTGCTTGCGGTCTTCGGGCACCAGCACCACGCCGGCCTGGATCGCTTCGGAAGGGGAGCGCAGGCGGCGGATTTCACCGTCCAGCAGCATATGGCCCTTGATGTCCTGCGCCGCACCGGCGATGGTGCGCACCAGCTCGGTACGGCCTGCGCCCACCACGCCAGCGATGCCGAACACCTCACCGGCGCGCACGCTGAAGTCGATTCCGTGCAAGGCAAATTCACGGCAAGTGAGGTCTTTGATCTGCAACATCACCCGCGCTTGTGGCGGCTGCAAGGCGGGGAAAATCCGCTCCAGGCTGCGCCCGACCATTTGCTCCACCAACTCGCGCACCGGCACCTGGGCGCTGGCGTGCAGGGCGATCTGGCGACCGTCGCGCAGCACCAGGATCCGGTCGGCGATGCGTGCGATTTCTTCCAGGCGATGGCTGATGTAGATGAACGACACGCCTTCGGCCTTGAGCCGCTCGACCTGCTGGAACAGCAACTCGGTTTCCTCGCCACCCAATGCCGCGGTGGGTTCGTCGAGGATCAGAAGTTGTGCATTCAGGGTCAGCGCCTTGGCAATTTCGACCAGTTGCTGGGCCGCGACGCTCAAGCCTTCAACCTTGCGCGACGCCGGGACCTTCAACCCCAGGCGCTCAAGTTGCTTCTGCGCCTGGGCCTCGATGTACTCGCGGTCGACCCGCCCGTGACGCATGGGCAGGCGTCCGACGAAGATGTTTTCGGCAATCGACAGTTGCGGCAGCAGGCGGATTTCCTGGTGGATCAGGCCAATACCTGCGCCCAATGCAGCACCCGGAGAGGCCGGCGCGTAAGGCTCGCCGAGCCAGGTCATGCTGCCCCCGGCCTCGGGTTGCACCAGGCCGGCAATGATCGACGACAGCGTCGACTTGCCCGCGCCGTTCTCCCCGAGCAACGCCAACACTTCGCCGGGGCGAATGTCGACGTTGATCTGCGACAGCACCTGCACCGGGCCATAAGCCTTGCCGATATTGCGCAGGCACAGCACCGCTTCCGGTTGTGCCTGGCGATTATCCAGAGCTGCTTGCATGAAGACCTCCGGGGCTTACGGGTGCTGTTGCAGGAAAGGCGCGACGTTGTCCTTGGTGGTCAGCACGGTAGGCAGCAGTTGCTCCTTGGGTACGTCTTTGCCGGCCTTCAAGTCAATTGCCGATGCCACGGCCAGGCGGCCCATCTTCTGGGTCTGCTGGGTCATGGTTGCATTCAGCACGCCGCTTTCCACCGCCTTGAGACCGGCGACGTCACCGTCGAAGCCCACCACGACCACCTTGTGATCCAGGTTACCGACCTTGACCGCTTGGGCTGCACCCAGCGCCATGGCATCGGCACGCCCGAAGAACACGGTAATGTTCGGGTCACGCTGGAGCAGGTCCTGGGCCACGGCGAAGCCTTTATCCTGGGCCCATTCAGCCGGTTGTTCGGCAACGATCTTCAGGCCGGGGAAGGCTTTAAGGCCTTCCTGAAAACCTTTGGCCCGGTCGTTTTCCGGGGTGGTGCCCAATTGGCCTTGCAGCACCGCGATGCGGCCCTTGCCGTCGGTGACCTTGCCTACGTATTCGGCCAGGGCCTTGGCACCAGCCACGCTGTCGCTGGCGATAAAGGTATCGCCGGGGGCGTCAGGGGCGTTGCGGTCTACGGCGATCACTGGAATGCCGGCAGCTTTGGCGGCTTTTACCGGCACACCGGCGGCAGTGGCGCCGGCCGGGATGTAGATCAGCACGTCGATCTGGCGGGTGATCAGGTCTTCAATCTGGCTGACCTGGGTCGAGGAGTTGCCCTGGGCATCCACGGTGATCACCTTGATCCCCTTGGCCTTGCCTTCGGCTTCCACCGATTGCTTGATCTGGTTAAAGAAGTCGGCCTGCAGGTTGGCCACGGCAAGGCCGATGGTCAGGTCCTTGGCCCAGGTGGTGCCGGCAGTGGCTAAAGTGGCGGCGGCGAGGGCGGTAGCCAGTAGCAGTTTCTTGGTGCTGAACATGTCGGTGACTCCTGGTTTTATTGTTGGAGGGTGTCAACTGTCGAACAGGTTTAACGGGCAGTGCTGGAGCGGCGTCGCAGGGTATCGATGGTCACGGCGAGGGCGATGACCACGCCGATCACCACTTGTTGAATAAAGGGCGAGACGCCCAGCAGGTTCAGGCCATTGCGCAACACGCCAATGATCAGCACACCCACCAGGGTGCCGCCGATACTGCCCACGCCGCCGCTCAGGCTGGCACCGCCGATCACCACCGCAGCGATGGCGTCCAGCTCCAGGCTCAGGCCGGCACTCGGTTGCGAGGAGTCGAGGCGGGCAGCCAGGGTCACGGCGGCGATGCCGGCGAGAGCACCGCTGATGGCGTACACCCACAGGGTAATCGCGCGCACCTTGATGCCTGACAGCCGTGCCACTTCCGGGCTGCCGCCAATCGCATAAAGGTTGCGACCGCCGGCGCGAAAGCGCAGGAACACCCACGCCACCACCAGCATCACCAAAAACAACCCGACAGTGGCCGACAGAAAGCCGAAGTGGCGTACGGTGGCCAGGCTGGTGAACCAGTCGGGGAAGCCGACAATCTGCCGGCCTTCCGTCAGGATGTTCGCCAGGCCGCGAGCTACCGACATCATGGTCAGCGTGGCAATAAACGGCGGCAGCTTGGCGTAGGTAATCAGCCCGCCCGACACCAGGCCTGCGAGCATGCCGGTGCCGATCGAGATCGGAATCGCCAGGCCCAGCGGCACGGCCTGGTCCTGATATAACCAGCCGAGCATCATCATGGAGAAGGCAAGCACCGAGCCTACTGACAGGTCGATCCCACCGATCACAATCACGGCGGTCATGCCGATGGCGAGAATGCCCAGCACGGTGACCTGATCCAGAATGTTCAGGCCGTTACGCAGGGAAAAGAAGAATTCGGAACTGAAGGAGAAAACCAGCACCAGCAGCACGAGGCCGATCAGCGGGCCGCCGATATTGCTGGGAAGCAGTTTCACCAGGCGTGGGCGGCGGGTCGGCTTGAGGTCGGCCGGGTGATGGACAGAGGCTTTGGCGTCCACGTTGTTCTCCTGACTTATTTTTTTTGGAGTTCGTCAGGTGGCGTGAATATTTATGCATGCCTGACTGTTAATTCAGATTCTAGTGACACGGTGTCAAAGTCAAGCGCTTTAATTTTCTTGAGTCCTCCCTAACCTGCGTTTTTGCCGCCCTGAAACCAGCGCGATAGACGAGTGCGCGAAGGTTTTTCGCCGTCTGTCCGAGGGGTATTTGCGACTTTTATTTCATTTTTCAGCCGTTCGCTCCCTTGACCTGCTGGCGGATCGGCGTCTAAATAGAAATATATTGTCATGGCTGAATAAATATTCATAAGGCAGCCTTGGACACTTTCACCTCGCGTGGTCAGCCTCAAAGGAGCCGCTGCATGAATGCTTTCCAGTACGACGCCCGCCAGATAAAAGAACAGGCCCGCCTGATCCGGCGCCACGTTATCCGCCTGAACGCCGACTCACCGGCGGGCGGCCACACCGGTGCTGACCTCTCGGAAACCGACATCCTCGCCACCCTGTACTTTCGCATCCTCAACACGGGCCCGGAACGTACCGAAGACCCCGAGCGCGATATCTACATCCAGAGCAAAGGCCATGGCGTGGGCGGGTTGTACTGCTGCCTGGCACAAGCCGGCTACATTCCAGAGGAATGGCTGGCCACCTACCAACACTTCAACTCCCACTTGCCGGGCCACCCGGTGCGGCAGAAAACCCCCGGTATCGAACTCAACACAGGTGCTTTGGGCCATGGCTTGCCCGTGGCGGTGGGGTTGGCGCTGGCAGCAAAAATGTCCGGCAGTAAAAAACGCATTTATGTGCTCACCGGCGACGGCGAGCTGGCGGAAGGCTCCAACTGGGAGGCGGCCATGGCTGCCGCCAAATACGGCCTGGATAACCTGTTTGTGATCGTCGACAAGAACAAGCTGCAACTGGCGGGGTTGACCGCGGAAATCATGCCGCTGGACCCGCTGGACGTGAAATGGGCGGCGTTCGGTTTCGGCGTCAGCGAGTGCGACGGCAATGACGTCAGCCAACTGATCGAAGCCCTGGAAACCATGCAGACCCACACAGGCGCCCCTCAAGTGCTGATTGCCCACACCATCAAAGGCAAAGGCGTGTCCTTTATCGAAGCCCGCCCCGAATGGCACCACCGCGTGCCCAAGGGTGATGAAATCAACGCAGCACTGGAGGAGTTAAGTCATGGCGAGTGAACATTTGGCGAGCGTCATGGTGGAAGCCTTCATTGCGGCGGTCGACGCCGGGCTCGACGTGGTGCCGGTGGTCAGCGATTCCACCTCCACGGCCAAGATCGGGCCGTTTGTGCAACGTTTTCCCGAGCGCTTGATCAACGTGGGCATTGCCGAGCAGTCACTGGTCAGTGTCGCGGCCGGGCTGGCGCTGGGCGGCAAGATCGCGGCGACGTGCAATGCCGCGCCGTTTTTGATCTCCCGGGCGAATGAGCAGATCAAGGTGGACGTTTGCTACAACCAGGCCAACGTCAAGATGTTCGGCCTGAATGCCGGCACCAGCTACGGCCCGCTGGCCAGCACTCACCACAGCTTGGATGACATTTCGGTGATGCGCGGTTTTGGCAACGTGCAGATTTTTGCCCCGGCCGACGCTATTGAATGCCGCCAGATTGTCGATTATGCCCTGCGTTACCACGGCCCGGTGTATATCCGCCTGGATGGCAAAGCCCTGCCGGACGTGCATGGCGATGATTATCGTTTTGTGCCGGGGCAGGTCGATGTACTGCGCCACGGGGCGCACGTCAGTATCGTCGCGTTGGGATCGGTGGTGCATGAAGCGGTGGACGCTGCCCGCGTTTTGGCGGAGCAGGGGATTGAAGCGCAAGTGATCAACCTGTCGTCGATCCGGCCGTTGCAGCGTGATGCATTGCTCAGTGCCCTCAGTGTGACGGGCGGTGTGATCACCGTCGAAGAGCACAACATCAATGGCGGCCTCGGCAGCCTGGTGGCCGAAGTGCTGGCCGAGGCCGGACTGGGCATCCCGCTGATCCGCCTGGGCATCGGCGATGGCGAATACGCCGCTGCCGGCGCCCGTGAACCGACCCGTGCCTTGCATAACATCGACGCGGCTGGGATTGTGGCGGCAGCCACTCGGTTGCGGTGAATCACATGATTGAAAATACTCCGCTGATCCTGGCGATAGACGAAGGCACCAGCAACGCCAAGGCGGTGCTGGTCAACGAACGTGGGCAGGTTATTGCCCGAGGCTCGCGGGCCTTGAGCATCAGCCATCCCCAGGCCGGATTCTCCGAACAGGACCCGTTGCAGATCTGGGCGAATACCCTGGCGGCGATTGACGAGTGCCTGGCCCAGGTTGATCGGCCGATTACGGCCTTGGCCATCAGTAACCAACGTGAATCGGTGGTGGCCTGGGACCGTCACACCGGTGAGCCGCTGTCGCCGTGCATCAGTTGGCAGTGCCGGCGCTCCACGGCGCTGTGTACGCAACTGCACGAGCAGGGGCATGAAGCAACCATCCTCGCCAAGACCGGCCTCGCCCTGGACCCGATGTTTTCGGCGGGTAAGTTTCGCTGGATTCTGGACAACCTTGAAAACGGCCATGCACGGGCGGCTGCCGGTGAAATCTGCCTGGGCACGGTCGATAGCTGGTTGCTGTGGAAACTCAGCGGCGTATTCGCCACCGATTACTCCAACGCGTCACGTACGCAACTGTTCAACCTGCACACCTGCGCCTGGGACCCGGAGCTGCTGGCCCTGTTTGCCATTCCGGCGGCGGCGCTGGCACCAATTCAACCCAGTGCGGGGTTCTTTGCACAGACCAAAGGTTTCGGGCGTTTGCCTGCCGGGATTCCGGTGATGTCGATGATGGGTGATTCCCATGCTGCGTTGTACGGGCAGGGTGGGTTTGCGCCGGGGTTGGTCAAGGCCACCCTCGGTACGGGTTCTTCACTAATGACGCCCATGAGCGGGCCGATTGCGTCCACCCATGGTTTGTCGACTACATTGGCATGGCATGACGGTTCGGCACCGACCTACGGCATGGAAGGCAACATCGTGCACACCGGTGCGGCGGTGCAATGGGCTTCGCGGTTGGTAGCGGGTGAGTCACTGGATGCGTTGACCGAACAGGCGGCGCAACTGCCCGACAATGGTGGCGTGTACTTTGTCCCGGCGCTTTCCGGGTTGGGTGCTCCGCACTGGAAGGCCGACGCGCGTGGGTTGATCTGTGGCCTGACTGAAGCCACGGCGGGCGCACATATTTTGCGGGCCTCGCTGGAGTCCATCGGCTATCAGATTCGGGATGTGTTCGAGGCGATGCAGCAGGATATTGGCAGCCCGTTGAAAGAGCTGTGGGTGGATGGTGGCGCCACGCGCAATCGCTGGCTGATGCAGTTTTTGGCGGACCTGTTGCAGCGGCCGGTGGTGCGAAGCCTGTCGCCGGAGGTGTCGGCGCTGGGGGCTGCGCATTTGGCAGGCCGGGCGTTGGGCATCTGGGCCAGTGATGCGGCGTTGGTGGGGTTGGAGCGACAGCGGGAGCGGTTTGAGCCGGCTGTGGACGCCGCCATGGATGCGCGATATGGCGAATGGAGAAAAGCACTGCAGCGGACACTGTGCTGATCGCTCGCGAAGAAACTGAGAACGCCGCTGAGTGTCAGACAGACGATCAACAGGAGGATATTTCCATGGCAGTTCGTTTGTTTAAACCGGCGGTATTCGCAGTGCTCGCCGGGTTTTCCGTGTTGTGGCTAAGCCCTGCAAGCCTGGCGGCCAGTTTTGACTGTGACCGGGCGAAGGCGGCTGACGAGAAAACCATCTGTGCCACGCGCTCCCTGAATGATCAGGATGTGACAATGGCGCTGCTCTATGACCTCAACCGGCACTTCATGGCCATGGGAGGGCGCGGTTCGTTGATGGATGATCAGGCTGCCTGGCTCAAGCAACGGCATACGTGCGGTGCCCAAGTCAGTTGCCTGAGCAAAACCTATACGCAGCGTATTGCGATGTTGCGTAGCTTTATTGATGAGCGGGTGATGACGAAAGGACCGTTCTGAACGGCCGCTTACTGTAGGAGCGAGCTTGCTCGCGAAAAACCTGAGAGCGCCGTTGGGTGTCAGGCTTCCCGAGTTATCGTTGACGTCCATCGCGAGCAAGCTTGCTCCTACAGAAGCAGGGTGTGCTTTGTTCAGGCGTTGCTAGGTTGGATCCGGCGGCCTATTACGTCCATCAGGTCACAGCCATCGCGTAGAGGAATGGCGAGCAGGCGTGCAAAGTCGTGAAGCACGACGGCGTCACTGCTGATTTCTTCGCGGAAGGCGATATTTTCCAGCAGTTGGGTCACAGCGTTGATGCGGTAAGCGGCAGCCTGGTGGAGTACGTCGAGCGGCGCTTGGGTGTCGATGAGCAGGGAAGGGATGTCGCAATCGTTGCCTGTAAGGGGCATGTATCGATTCATGGTAAAGCCTCGGTCTAATTAATTGAGGCTGTCACCTATCGTCGCCAAACGAATGGGTGACAGCTGTACGCAGGTTGGCGAACCGGGACCGAGTTCCGGCAGACCCGAAGGTCTCCCGCGCACAGCTGCCATAAAGCAGCTTTGCGGGTGCGAAAGTGCCTGCAATCAAGCAGAGCGCTTTCGCATACGGTCAACGGATCGCCAAATCCGATCGCCATGTCGGGCGACCGGCGGACTATAAGCGCTGCCCTTCAACCCATGCAAGGCAATCGTCGACACGCTATCTATTACAGATCTTGTAATAATTTTAGATTGTAAGAAATTCTTATTTCGCCTGTACGATTCAAGTCCTTTTTCCACAACAGGACCTACATGAACACCCTCTCGGAGCCTCCCAGTCGTCTTTCCCCAAGACATGCACTGTCGCCGTTCCCGCTGATCGCCTGCCTTCAGGCCAAGCATCCCGTCTTCCGATTGCCTACCCTTACCCGGTCCCTCGACCGTGCGTTGCCGTGCCCGGCATTCTGAAAAACTTGAAGAGATACTGAAAAATGGAATGGTTAGCGGATCCAACGGCCTGGCTCGGCCTGTTGACTTTGATTGTGCTGGAGCTGGTGCTGGGCATCGACAACCTGGTGTTTATCGCGATCCTGGCGGACAAGCTGCCGCCGGAGCAGCGTGACCGTGCGCGTCTGATCGGTTTGTCCCTGGCATTGCTGATGCGCCTGGGCTTGCTGGCAAGTATTTCCTGGTTGGTGACCCTGACGCAGCCGCTGTTCGAGGTGTTCGACAAGAGTTTCTCGGGCCGTGACTTGATCATGCTGTTTGGTGGTGTGTTCCTGTTGTTCAAGGCCACCATGGAATTGCATGAGCGGCTTGAGGGGCATGTGGCTCAGCGCACTGGCAACGTGGCTTATGCGATGTTCTGGCCGATCGTTGCGCAGATTGTGGTGCTGGATGCGGTGTTCTCCCTCGATGCGGTGATTACCGCCGTGGGCATGGTGGATGAGCTGGCGGTGATGATGATCGCGGTGATCATTTCCATCGGCCTGATGATCGTTGCCAGCAAGCCGCTGACCCGTTTCGTCAACGCCCATCCGACGGTGATCATGCTGTGTCTGGGCTTCCTGATGATGATCGGTTTTGCCCTGACCGCCGAAGGCCTGGGCTTCCACATTCCTAAAGGCTATCTGTATGCGGCCATTGGTTTCTCGATCCTGATTGAGGTGTTCAACCAGATCGCCCGGGCACGCCGCAAGAAGTCGGCACAGGGCACGCTGCCGGTGCGTGAGCGTACGGCCCATGCGGTGATGCGTTTGCTCGGCGGGCGTAACCTGGCGGTGGAAGAGGTCGGTGACGAGGTCGCCGACCTGCTGGATAACCCCGATGCCAACGGCGGGCCGCTGTTCGACCGGCGTGAACGCGTGATGATCAGTGGCGTGCTGCAACTGGCTGAACGTCCGATCCGCACGCTGATGACGCCTCGGGCGAAGGTGGACTATATAGATCTGTCGGACGATCCCGACACTATCCGCCTTAAACTGATGCATTCGTCTTACTCGCGACTGCCCTTGATCCGCAACGGTGCTGTCGACGAGCCATTGGGTTTCGTGCACAAGAAGGAGTTGCTCAAGGAATACCTGGGCGGAAACGAGCCAAATCTGGAGCACTTGGCGCGCCGGGCGATCAACCTGCTGGAGAGTTTTTCGATCCTCAATGCCTTGGAGCAGATGCGCCAGGAATCCACCCACATTGCCTTCGTGATCAACGAATTCGGCGACTTTATCGGGGTGTTGAGCATGACCGACATTCTTGAGTCCATCGCCGGTGAGTTGCCGGATGCGAGTGAAGTCGAAGGGCCGGATATCGTTGAGGAGGAGGGTGGCTTCCGGGTCAATGGTGCCTTGAACCTTAACCTGATCCGCCAGCGCACCGGCTTCAAGGCGGTGGCGACGGAGGATTACCAGACTCTGGCCGGTATGGTGATGAGCCTGCTGGATCGCCTGCCGGTGGTGGGCGACAGCCTGGAGCATGAAGGCTGGCGCCTGACCGTGGCGGCGGTGGAAGAGCGGCGGGTCACGCAGGTATTGCTGGCGCCGCTTTAGCTGGATAGCATCGCCGCTCACTGAACCGTTAAGTAAGGGTTGCCCGAATGACTTTGGACGTGCTTAAGATTTCTGCATTTTGTGACGGTAACCAGGGCGGTAACCCGGCAGGCGTATGGATCGGTGACAACCTGCCGGAAGCCGCAGAAATGCAGCGTATCGCCCACGAAGTCGGGTTTTCGGAAACCGTATTCGCCTGCCCGCAGGATGACGGCTGGCGTGTGCGCTACTTCGCGCCGGAGTCCGAAGTCGCGTTTTGCGGGCACGCCACCATCGCGCTCGGCGCGGCCTTGAGCCTGGCGCTGGGCGACGGTGAATTCCACCTGACCTTGAACAACGGCGATATTTCCGTCAGTGGCCGCAGCGAAGGCGACCTGATCGAAGCCGCGCTGCAATCCCCGCCAACCCGTAGCGCACCGGCCAACGATGCGCTGGTGGACGCGGGCCTGACGTTGTTCGGCTACACCCGCAATGACCTGGACCCCAGCATTCCGCCGGCGATCGTCCATGCTGGTCTCTCCCACCTGGTGCTGGCCCTCGACAGCCGCGCCAAGCTCAGCCAGATGCACTATGAACTGGAGGCCGGTCGCCGCTACATGACCGACGCCGGTTTGGGCACCGTGGTGCTGGTGTTTGCCGAAAGCCCGACACTGTTCCACACCCGCAACCCGTTTGCGGTGGGCGGTGTGTACGAAGACCCGGCTACAGGCTCCGCGACGGCCGCATTTGCCGGCTATCTGCGGGATCTGGGCTGGCCGCACAACGGGTGCATCAACATCATTCAAGGCGAGGACATGGGCAGCCGCTCGCGTTTGCAGGCGCAGATCACCGATGAGAAGGGTGCCTCGATTCGTGTTTCCGGCACGGCGCGGTTGATGTTGGAGGACTGATTCTGGTCTCGGCGAACGTCTTCCTCAGAGTTTTTTCGTCGAAGCCCTTCAGCTTATTGATCATCTTGCCATTCTGAAAAACCAGGAGGGTGGGAGTGCCGGTAACCTCGGGGTGTCTCGGGGTTTGGGCTGTATCGAGCACCAGGCTTTTCACGGTGCGACCGTATTTCCTGGCAAAGCGTTCAAACAGTGGCCCGGCTTCCCCACAGGCCGGGCAATGCTGCGAAACAAACAGCATGAACACCGTTTCATGCGACTTCAGTACCTGCTGATACGCCTCGGCATCGGCAATCACCGCCGTTGCAATTCCCATAATGATCTCCTTGGCAAAAGGGCATGGCCCACGCTAAGCCCGGCGATCAAAACGGTCTACTGTCAAAACTAACAGGTACCCACCTCCAAGCAGTCTAACCGGCCATTGTGGCGAGGGAGCTTGCTCCCGCTGGGCTGCGCAGCAGCCCCAAGGCTTTCAGCGCTCCGCCCGTTCCCGAGCCTTCTTCGCCAGCCCCACGCACTGCTTGTAATCCCCTTTCTCCTTGGCGTCCTTGGCCCGGCGATAACCGTGATGGTTTTGACTCATATAGTCGGTCGCAAACGCCGCCTTCAGCTTGGCCAACTCGGCCTTGCATTCACGACGGTCATCCTTGGCGAACACAGTGCTGGCAAACACCAGCGACAACAACATAAGGACAAGGCTGATCTTCATCTGAACGCATTCCTTGGGGAGGGCCGATCATCTGCCAAGCCTAGCCCAGCCACAGGATTCTTCCATCCAGCACCGCACCGCTTTCGTGCCCGGTAACGAACCGCACCCGCACCCAAATGTGGCCTGTCACCTCGCCGTGTAGCCAACGGTAGCAACCTGATTTCAACCGATGGCCCAGCGCCTCATCGCCGATACAAATTTATCCCGTTGATTTAAAAAGAAATTAATCCCGCAATACTTTTCTGTTACCGCGTATGGCACACTTTCTGCTGTCTATTCCGTTGTTACATACTAAGTTCCGGTATAGCGGAATACACAACTCCTGGAGTGCTTGTCATGCATCACCGACCTTCCGTGTTCAAAGCGTGTGTTTTTCTCTTCGCCGCATCGGCTTCCCTCGCAGCAGCAGTGCAAGCGGCGGACAGCAAGCTCGATACAGTGCTCAAGCGTGGGCACCTGATCGTGGGTACAGGCAGTACCAATGCGCCGTGGCACTTCCAGGGAGCGGATGGCAAGTTGCAAGGTTTTGATATCGATATCGGCCACATCGTGGCCAAGGGGTTGTTTAACGACCCGAGCAAAGTCGAATACGTGGTGCAGTCCTCCGACGCTCGAATTCCCAACCTGCTGACCGACAAGGTCGACATGAGCTGCCAGTTCATCACCGTCACCGCCAGCCGCGCGCAGCAAGTGGCCTTCACCCTGCCGTACTACCGCGAAGGCGTGGGCCTGCTGCTGCCGGCCAACAGCAAATACAAAGAGATCGAAGACCTGCAAGCCGCCGGCGACAGCGTCACCGTGGCCGTGCTGCAGAACGTCTACGCCGAAGAACTGGTGCACCAGGCATTGCCTAAAGCCAAGGTCGACCAGTACGACAGCGTCGACCTGATGTACCAGGCCGTGAACTCCGGCCGTGCCGACGCCGCCGCCACCGACCAGTCCTCGGTCAAGTACCTGATGGTGCAAAACCCGGGTCGCTACCGCAGCCCGAGCTACGCCTGGAGCCCGCAGACCTACGCGTGCGCCGTCAAACGTGGCGACCAGGACTGGCTGAACTTCGTCAACACCGCCCTGCACGAAGCCATGACCGGCGTGGAGTTCCCGATGTACAAGGCCTCGTTCAAGCAATGGTTCGGTGTGGATCTGCCAGAGCCTGCGATCGGTTTCCCGGTTGAGTTCAAGTAATCCGTAAACACTGGGGCGTCGCTGACGGCGCCCCAATCAGGTACTGCCGACCATGAACTATCAGTTGAACTTTGCCGCTGTGTGGCGCGACTTCCCCAGCTTGCTGGCGGGGCTCGGCCTCGGCCTTGAACTGGCACTGCTGTCCATCGCCATCGGTTGCGTGATCGGCCTGTTGATGGCGTTTGCCATGCTGTCCAAACACCGTGCGCTGCGCATTGGGGCCTCGGTGTATGTGACGGTGATCCGAAACACCCCGATCCTGGTGCTGATCCTGTTGATCTACTTCGCCTTGCCCAGCCTGGGGATCCGGCTGGACAAGATCCCCTCGTTCATCATCACCCTGTCGCTGTACGCCGGTGCCTACCTGACCGAAGTATTCCGCGCCGGCCTCTTGAACATTCCCAAGGGGTTGCGTGAAGCGGGCCTGGCCATCGGCCTGGGCGAATGGCGTATTCGCGCGTACATCACCGTGCCGGTGATGCTGCGCAACGTGCTGCCGGCGCTGTCGAACAACTTCATCTCGCTGTTCAAGGACACCTCCCTGGCGGCCGCGATCGCGGTGCCGGAGCTGACCTATTACGCCCGCAAGATCAACGTCGAAAGCTACCGGGTGATTGAAACCTGGATGGTCACGACCGCGCTCTACGTGGCTGCCTGTTACCTCATCGCCATGCTGCTCCGTTACCTGGAACAGCGTTTGGCGATTCGCCGCTAAGGAGCGCCCATGTACGAATCCCCCAGCTGGCTGCATGAGTTGTGGATCGCCCGGGAAACCCTCTGGGCGGGGTTCCAGACCAGCGTCTACTGCTCGGCCCTGGCCATTATCTTCGGCACTCTGATCGGCATCGTCGCCGGCTTGGTGCTGACCTACGGCAAATTCTGGATGCGTGCGCCGTTTCGCCTGTACGTCGACCTGATCCGCGGTACACCGGTGTTTGTGCTGGTATTGGCATGCTTCTACATGCTGCCGGCACTGGGTTGGCAGATCACTGCGTTCCAGGCCGGCGCCGTGGGCTTGACGCTGTTCTGCGGCTCTCACGTTTCGGAAATCGTGCGCGGTGCGTTGCAAGCGATTCCCAAAGGGCAACTGGAAGCCGGCAAGGCCATCGGCCTGACGTTCTACCAATCCCTCGGCTACGTGCTGTTGCCTCAGGCCCTGCGGCAGATCCTGCCGACCTGGGTCAACTCGTCCACGGAAATCGTCAAGGCGTCCACCTTGCTGTCGGTGATCGGCGTGGCCGAATTGCTGCTCAGTACCCAACAGGTCATCGCCCGGACCTTCATGACCCTGGAGTTCTACCTGTTCGCAGGCTTTATGTTTTTTGTCATCAACTACGCCATCGAATTGTTGGGGCGTTACATTGAAAAGCGGGTGGCGTTGCCATGAACCAACTCTCAAAAGAAAGCCAGCCACTCCTGAACATTCGCGGCCTGCGTAAACAGTACGGCCCGGTGGAAGTACTCAAGGGCGTCGACCTGAGCATGCAGCGCGGCAACGTCGTAACGTTGATCGGCTCCAGCGGCTCGGGCAAGACCACGCTGCTGCGCTGCGTCAACCTGTTGGAAGAGTTCCAGGGCGGCCAGATCACCCTCGACGGTGAATCCATCGGCTACAGCGACGTCGGCGGCAAGCGGGTGCGCCACCCGGAGCGCGTGATTTCCCAGCACCGCGCGATGACCGGCATGGCGTTCCAGCAGTTCAACCTGTTCCCGCACCTGACCGCCTTGCAGAACGTCACCCTGGGCCTGCTCAAGGTCAAGAAGATGGGCAAGGACGAGGCGGTGGCGCTGGCGGAAAAATGGCTGGACCGTGTCGGCCTGCTGGAGCGCCGCAACCACTTCCCGGGCCAGCTGTCGGGCGGCCAGCAACAGCGCGTGGCGATTGCCCGCGCGATTGCGATGAACCCGAGCCTGATGCTGTTCGACGAAGTCACCTCGGCCCTGGACCCGGAACTGGTGGGCGAAGTGCTCAGCGTGATCAAAGGTTTGGCGGAAGAGGGCATGACCATGTTGCTGGTCACCCACGAAATGCGGTTTGCCTATGAAGTCTCGGACAAGATCGTCTTCATGAACCAGGGTCGCATTGAAGAACAAGGGCCGCCGAAAGACATTTTCGAACGCCCGCAATCGCCGCGATTGGCGGAATTTCTCAAGAACATTCGTTTTTAAATCATCACTTCAGGAGATCCATTATGAGCATTACTCGTTACGGCACCGGCGCCACGGCCGGCGGCGGCCAGCCTCGTCCTTTCGCCCGCGCGGTGGAAGCGGATGGCTGGTTGTACGTGTCGGGCCAGGTGCCGGCGGTGGACGGTGAAATCATCACCGGCGGCATCGTCGAGCAGACGCACCAGACCATGCGCAACGTAGTAGCGATTCTCGAAGAAGCCGGCTACGCCCTTGAAGACGTGGTGCGCGTGGGTGTATGGCTGGAAGACCCACGGGACTTCTGGAGCTTCAACAAAGTGTTCGGCGAATACTTCAACCCGGAACATGCCCCGGCGCGGGCGTGTGTGCAGGCGAACATGATGGTCGATTGCAAGGTTGAGATTGATTGCGTGGCCTACAAGAAAAAAGGCTAAATGCCCGTCTCTTGAGACCACAG